>JAEWKL010000409.1 GCA_023386115.1 Pseudomonadota bacterium | reverse complement strand
ATAGGACGGGCAGGCCTCGCCCTATTCCACGCGATCGGCCATGCGCGCCCGCGTGCCCTCGTCCAGCACGGCCCGGATCGCCGCCGTCAGCGGGTGGCGGGCGGTGTGCTTGGCGCCGTAGGCGAGGTTGAAGGCGTAGTCGAAGCCCGGCGGGTTGCGGCCCTGGTTGTGCTGGAGGATCGTCTCCAGCTTGTCGAAGCCCTTGGCGAGGACCGCCTCCGGCGAGGTGCCGGCCTCGTATTCCTCCCACAAGCTCAGGATCTCGTCCCGGCGCGCCGGAGGCAGAGGCGCGGTGAGGACCCGAAGGTCGCGCCGCTCCTGCGCGGTCTTGTCCGCCGCGCGGGGATCGGTCGCCGGGATGTCGCCGCCGACCGCCTCGCCGAGGTCGTGGACGAGGCACATCTTGAACAGCTTGAGCGCGTCGATCCCCTCGACGCCGTCGGCCAGCACCATCACCATCAGGCAGAGCCGCCAGGTATGCTCGGCCGTACTCTCCTGCCGGCCGGAGGCGGCATAGCCGCTCCGCAGGGTGCTCTTGAGGGCTTCGGCGCGCCGCAGGAAATCGAGCGTGCCGGCGAGATCGTCCGGGGTCACGAGTGGGAAGGCTCCTCGCTCAACGCCGCCTCGACCGTCGCGAGGACGAGCGCGATGTCGTCCGCCGTGGGATCGGCCGCGAGGTCGCCGTGGACGACCCGGTTGCGGAGAGCCACCAGGGATCTCAGGGCGCGCTCGGTTTCCCGCTCAATCAGGCCGTTTATGGCGAGGGCTTGCACGACGGTACCGGGCGAGCTGGCACCACCGGCGTCCTCACTAGAGGCCCGCAACGCCACCTCCAGCAGCGCCCAGGCCATGATGAAAGCGGGTCGATGGTGCCCTGCGGCGTCGAGCGCCCGTATCTCTGCGATCTGCGCGCGGATCCTCGCCGGATCGGCCTGGGGGATCGTGATCGCCTGAAGCGGGTCGCTCGCCATGAAGGCGACGTGGAGACGCCAGTCGGGGTGCCCGTCGAACAGGCGGCGGATTGCCGGCAGCGGCGGCTCGGACGGTCCCGGCCCGTGCCGCACGTCGATGGCGACGTTCTGCCCGTGCTTCCGGGCTACGGCGTCGGGCCGGTATTCTCCGAAGAAATCGGGCAGTTGTTCGGGCGTCGGATCGGCCTGAAAGGCGAAGCCGGCCTGCTCGTTGCGTGCACGCAAGGTCTCGATGAAGTGCCGCTCGTTCTCGCCAATACGGGATCGCAGCGATGTGGCCACCACCATCAGGCCTTCCTCCAGCCGGTCAGGTCATCGTCGATACGGATATAAACGATCGGTCGTGCGATGCGCAGAGCCTGGGCCAACTGATCGCTCGGCTCGGCGCACTCCCAGTCGATCCCCGGCTCCAGCTTCTGCACGACGATGCGTTCGATCGCGTGATCATCGTTATAGGCCACGTCTATCAGCGCATCCATGATGGGCTTCACGATATTGTCGATATCGCCCATCATGGGTGCGTCCGGAAAAAGTAGATTGTGAGGCAGAACGGTCCTTCGGCGACGAACCCGAGTTCATCCGTCGCATCAATGCGCTCGCGAGCTGCCCCTTTGACGGTCTCCATCCAGCGGGCCTTCGAGCCTGCCTCCGCCCGCAGCGAGAGAGGAGTGGCACCGATGAAAAATTCAAGCGGGTAGAGTGTTTCTTGTGCGGGCACAGTCCGGCTCGGCTCAGGCGAATCACGTTATATTACCTAAAGGTATCAGACTTTTCAGGACAGGATATCCGTGAACGATCGCCCGCCGCGGCGGCGACGATCAGCGGAGACAGTGTGAAACTTCCGCACATCTTGGCGCGATCCGACCCTGGCGCCCGGTCCCCGCCCCGCTTACGGTCCCCGCCGGTCCGACCGACAGGAGCCTCGCGCGATGACCCCACCCCCCTCCCCTTCCGCCGTCCTCCGGCTGTGCGACGTGCCTGCCCTGCGGGCGCAGGTGCGGGCCTGGCGGGCGGCCGACGAAGGCGTGGCACTGGTGCCGACCATGGGGGCGCTGCACGAAGGGCACCTGTCCCTGGTGCGTCAGGCGCAAGCCGGCTCGCGCCGGGTCGTGGTCAGCATCTTCGTCAATCCGACGCAGTTCGGCCCGCACGAGGACTTCTCACGATATCCCCGCGTTCTGGAGGCCGATCTCGCCCTGCTGGCGGAGGCCGGGGCCGATGCGGCCTTCCTGCCCGACGTGGCGACCATGTACCCGCCGGGCTTCGCCACCACCGTGACGGTGACGGAACTGACGGAGGTCCTGTGCGGGCCGGTGCGCCCCGGGCACTTCGCGGGCGTCGCCACGGTCGTGACGAAGCTCCTGCTGCAAGGCTTGCCCGATCGGGCGATCTTCGGCGAGAAGGACTTTCAGCAGCTCCAGGTGATCCGGCGCGCGACCCGCGACCTCGACATTCCGGTCGCGATCGAGGGGGCGCCGACGCTGCGCGAGCCCGACGGCCTCGCCCTGTCGTCGCGCAACCGCTATCTCTCGGAGGAGGAGCGGCGGACCGCTCCCGCACTCTACGCCGTGCTGCAACGGGTGGCCGAGGCCGTGCGCGGCGGCGCGGACACGGCGCCCGTCCTGGCGGAGGGCCGGGCGGCACTGGAAGCGGCAGGGTTCGGACCCGTGCAGTATCTCTCGGTGAACGATGCCGAGTCGCTGGCGCCGCTGGAGCAGGTCAGGGGCCCGGCCCGGGTGCTGGCGGCGGCCTTTCTCGGCCGCACGCGCCTCATCGACAACGTCGCGGTCTAGGCG
>JAEWKL010000339.1 GCA_023386115.1 Pseudomonadota bacterium | reverse complement strand
CCCCCGAGGTCCCCGGCTCCCGGCAGGGCGGGGAGGTCGACCCGCACCGGGCGCCGGGTCGCGGCCGTCACCGTGAGGGCGAAGGCGCCCGACGGGTCAAGGGTGGCGATCGTGAGCGCCCCGGAGCGGCCGTTGGGACTGAGGGAGATGCGCCGGAAGGCGGAGCGCCGCCGGAGCGCCGCCGCCGGCAGGTCGATCTCCCGCAGGATCTCGCCGGGCTGAAGCGCCGTCGCCTGCGGTCCGCGCACCAGGTCGCGGACGGGCAGTGACCGCTCGCCGCCGTCCGGCGTCCAGATCAGGCAGACGCCGTCGAGGGCGACCGCGAGCGCGATCATCGGCCCGGCGGGGAGCGCGAGGCAGAGATTGCCGCCGACCGTCGCGGCGTTCCAGACCTTGAACGAGCCGAGCAGGGCCCGGCAGCACCGGCCGATCAGCGGGGCGGCGGCGAAGGAGGCCGGCAGCGCGATCCGGTCGAGGGCCGCGATGGTGCAGGTCGCGGCGATCCGCAGGCCCTGCCCCGTCACCGCCCAGGGCTCCCAGCCGAGGGAGGGCAGATCGATCAAGCGGCTCACGTCCTCCTGCGGCTCGGAGAAGAGCCAGGTCCCGCCGGCGAGCCAGGCGTCGCCCGGCTGCCAGGACGGCAGGGCGGTCCTCGCGCGGGGCGCCACCACCTCCGTGATGCTGTTGAGGTCCATGAGCCGTCTCGCGAGCCTCCGTGCGCTCCGGGGGGGAGCCGCCGCTACCTTAAGGCAAGATCGCGTCCAACGCGGCAGCGGTTTCGGACGCCCGGGAGCCTGCCTCCCGCCATCCCGCTCCGCGCCGCCGAGCCCATGAGCCGGCAAACTTCATTATGTGGGCATGTTAACTATCTGTTAGCATTTCGATTGACTTTAGCAAGTCGTTAACCCACTTATCGCGCATCTCGGGACGATGAACAGGTCGCCGTCATGCCGACTCTAGAAAAGTTTACTTCCGGGTTTACGTTGCTGAGTGAGGCGGGGGCGAAGGACATGCAATCGGCTTATCGCAGCGACGCGGATTGTCTCCAGCCCGCGACGCGGTCGATCGACTTGGCATCGACACGGAAAAAATTCCGCAAGGGCGGAGAATCAACTGGAAATCTCAATCCTGAGTTGATCATCAAGGCGTTCAACACCTGGGCGTTCAAGCGCGAACAGCCCGGCAATCCCGAGCGGCTGGTGCCGGTGGTCGAGGCGGCGATGCGCGCCGGGCGCCCGCTCGAATTCGTGCTGTACTGGGGCAAGGGCCCGCGGGCCGAGATCGCCGCGCCCGACCTCGCCTGCCTCGACTATCTCGGCCAGCTCGCCGAGCGGGTGCGCCAGGCCTATGCGCCGGGGGCGGTCTTCCGGCTGATCTTCACCGACACCCATGCTTCGCTGAACGGGCACCCGGCCGCGGCGGCCGATGCCTATTTCGGCGCCATCGATGCCGCGGCGCAGGCCCGCGGCTTCGCCAGCACCCGGCTCAGCGACGTGGTCGCCTTCGCCCGCGAGATCGGGGCGGACGCTCCCGAGGAGGAGCCCTCCGGCGAGATCCTGGCGAGCCTGGTCGCCTGCGCGGCCAAGTGGTACCGCGGCGAGGGCTCCACCGAGCAGGGCGCGCTCGACTACCACCGCATGAACATGGTCGAGAAGCGGGCCGTGGCGGCGGCCTTCCCGGGCGCGGTGTTCGTCACCTTCAACGGCAGCGAGTTCCGCGACCTTTTCCCGGCCACCATGCCGATCTTCTACATGTACTCCCTGCGCCGCGGGGTCGGGGTGAAGCCCTGGTTCATGAGCGCCCCATCCGACGCCCCGCCCGCCGAGCGGCCTGCCGTCTGACCCGCCCGCGAGGGCGGCGCCCGCCGCCCGGGCGCCGTCTTGAGGTCGTTGATCGTGCCGCGTTGTCCGCGACGGGCGGGTGCCCGCACCGCCGGATGGCGCACCAGCGTCGGAGATCCCCATGCAGAGCGCCGCTCGCGCGCCCGCCGCCCTTCGGCCGCCGGAGGCCGTCCGCCCCGCCGACAACATCCCCCTCGGCATCGCGCTGATGATCGGCGCGACGATGCTGCTGACCCTGTCGAACGCCGTCTCGAAGCACCTCGTCGCCCATTACCCGGTCGGCGAGGTGATGTTCCTGCGCTCCTCGATCGCCTTCGGGCTGGTCTGCGCGTTCATGCTGCCGATGACGGGTCCCGGGGTCTTCCGCACGAAGCGGCCCGGGGCCCACGTCGCCCGCGGCCTGTCGCAGGCGATCTCCCAGACGCTGACCGTGCTGGCTCTGGGGCTGATGCCGCTCGCCGGGGTCACGGCAATCGGCTTCTCGGCGCCGCTCTTCGCCGCCGTGGTGGCGATCCTCTGGCACAAGGAGGCGTCGGACCCGGTCCGCTGGGGCGTGCTGGTGGTCGGCTTCCTGGGCGTGCTGGTGGTGACCAACCCGGGCGCCGATTCGCTCCAGGTCGGGGCGCTGTTCGCGCTCGGCAACGCCGTGATGTACGGCACCGTCACGGTGGCGGTACGGGGCATGGCCAAGACCGAGAAGGCCGGCACGCTGCTGATCTGGCAGATGGCCGTGATGGCGGCGGCGCATTCGCTGCTGCTGGTCTTCGGCTTCCGCTGGCCGAGCGGGTCCGATGCCGCCCTGTTCGGGCTGCTCGGCGCCTCGAATGTCGGCGCGCAGTATCTCTGGACCCGGGCGCTCGCCTCGGCCCCGGCCACCGCGGTGTCGCCGTTCTACTACCTGATGCTGGTCTGGGGCATGGCCCTCGGCTATCTCGCCTTCGGCGAGGTCCCGACCCCGCACCTCGTCGTCGGCGGCGTGATCGTCGTGGCGGCCGGCGCGCTGCTCCTCTGGCACGAGACCTGGACGCGTCGTCGCGGCGCGGCGCCCGCACCCTCGTCCTCACCCCGGCTCCCCCGCCCGGCGGCCGTCCGGTTGCACAGGCCCGACAAGCTCAGCCTGTCCCGGGATTACGCAGCGTAAGAGCGGCCCGGTCAGGGCGTCAAGTCCTGGGGCCGAACACCCGGCGGCAATACGCGTCCAGGCGATCGGGCCGGTCGGCCGCGTCGCGGAACGCGATGTGGCCGTCGGGGCGCACGAGGATGACGGCCGGCTGCCCCTCGAGGCCGTAGGCCCCGTGCGCCTTGCCGTCGAGATCCGACAGCACCGGGACCGTCCCGGCCTCGATCGAGGGGCCGGCGAGGACGAGGCGCGGCCGCACGCAAGCCCAGGGGGCGACGGCTTCGATCGCCGCGCGGAGCGATAGGGTCGAGGCCGTGGACCGGCCATCGAAGCACAGCAGGGTCCAGCCCGTCGTCACGCCGTCCGGATTGTACAGGAACCGGAACAGCGAGGTCGTCTCCCCCGCCTGCGTGACCTCCGCCTCGGGCGCCCGTTCCCCCGCTGCGGGGCCGCGCTGAAGAGGATGGGCCAATCCCCCGAGGTGGTCCTCGTTGAGAGGGCTGTCCGGGTAGCGCACCGCGAGCTGCTGCAGGTCGTCCGTCCCCTGGAGCAGGGCGCCGAGCCCCGGCACGGCCTTGGCGGCGAGCCCGAGCGCCGCATCGGTGACGAGTCCGCGATACACGGTCCGGCGAAAGCCTTTCGCCTGCTGGCCGCTGAGCCGGGCATGCTCGCCGCCGCGCTCGGCATCGTAGGATTCCAGCACGACCGGCGCGGCCTCGCCCCGCAGCACCATCGCGAGCCGCCAGGCGATCTCGACGGCATCATGGAGGCCGGCATTCATGCCCTGCCCGCCGATCGGCAGCGACAGGTGCCCGGCATCGCCGGCGAGAAAAATCCGTCCCCGCGCATAGGCCGGCGAGACCCCGTACTGGAAGCGGCTGTGGGTCAGCCATTGCGGGTCGGTCAGGGTCAGCGTCTCGTCGCCGGTGACCTCGCGGGCCAGGGCCTGGATCTCGGCGAGCGTCGGATCCCGGTCGGGCACGCCGGCGTCGTCGGCCAGGAAGAACAGCCGGTGATAGCCGCCCCAGACCGGCATCACGCCGCAGAAGCCGCGCTCGTAGTAGAAGAACCAGAGCTGGTCGGGCTCCAGCGACCGCCGCCAGGACAGCCGGGCATCGACCTGACGGTTCATCCGGCCCTCGAACCGCACGGGCTCGAAATCCAGGCCGAGTTGCGGTCGCACCGTGCTCCGGGCGCCGTCGGCGGCGACGAGGTAACGGCAGCGCAGGGTCTCCTCCGGCCCGTCCTCCCCGCGCCTCAGCGTGACGGTCACCCCGTCCTCGTCCTGGGCGACAGCCACGACCTTGCGACCGCGCCCCATCCGTCCGCCCCGCGCCGTGAAGGCTCCGATCAGGGTCGTCTCGATCACGTCCTGCCCGCTATAGAGAACCTGCGGATAGGGGCTGGCGACGTCGTCGATCGGGATCGGCGTCGTCGGCGTGCCGTTCATGAAGAAGTTCACGAGCCGGATCGGGTAGGCCCGCTCTGCCAGGGCATCGCGCAGGCCGATGCCGGCGAGCAGCTCCTGCGGTCGTGCCCAGAGATTGTTGGCGCGGGAATGGGCCTGCACCGCCGTGCGCTCCTCCAGGATCAGGCAGTCGATGCCGTGATGGCGCAGGGCGCAACCCGTGGTCAGACCGACCGGGCCGGCCCCGATGACGATGACCTCCGCGTCGTTCGCGGCGGCGGACGAAGGCAGGGTGTCGGACCCGTTCTCGGACATGGCGACCTCCTCGCTGGGGCGGATCGGTTCGATGGGGCGGGGTGAGGGCCTTGGCGCGCGGTTACGGCGCCGCCGCGTCGTCGAGGCGGCGCCGGAGATCGCGCAGGAGCGCGTCGGCGGCCTCGATGGCCTCCGCGGAAAGACCGATGCAGAGGCCGTCGGCCCAGCGGTCCTTGCGGGCGATCGCCTGCCGGTAGGCGTCCTCGCCCGTCTCGGTGAAGGTGATGAGCCCGGCGCGGCGGTGATGCGGGTTCGGGTCGATCTGCACGAAGCCGGCCTCGCGCAGGTCGTCGACGACGCGTTGCACGGCCTGGCGGGTCAGGCCCATGTTGCGGGCGATGTGGGCGACCGGCAGCGGCACCGGTGAGAGCGCGATGGCGCCGAGGACCTGCCAGCGTGCGCTGGTCAGGCCGAGATCGTGGACCAGCCGGTCGCCCGCCGCCAGCAGATCGCCGTTGAGGCGGAACACCGTCAGGATCAGCTCCGTCAGGGCGCGACGGCTGCGGTCCGGATCGGCGCTCGCGGGGGAGGTGGTCGAAGCTGGCACGGCTCACTCGCTGCGCGCTGTCAGTTTGACAATTCATTGTCAGAGTGGCGCGTCAACGAGATACGCGGGCCCTGGTTCCCTCTGAGCTGGCGCCTTCTGACCGGTTCGAAGGCGCCGGCTGAGCTCGAACGGGCGTCGGTCGGCCCCGATGCGCCGGACGTCTTGGCATCCGGACGTCTTGGCATCCGGAGGTCTTGGCATCGACGTGTCGATGCCAGGACGTGAGGGTGTCAGGGGGGCGAGCGGCCCGGCCCCTTCCGCCGGCGCGTCACGCCGCCAGGGTCTTGGCCTTCCGGTTCTCGGCGCACCAGCGGGTGATCAGCGTCCGCGCCTCCTCGGCCGGCACCGGCCGGCTGAACAGGTAGCCCTGGACCTCGTCGCAGCCGAGCAATGCCAGGACACGCTGCTGGTCGACCGTCTCGATGCCCTCGGCGGTGGTCCGCATGCCGAGCACCCGGGCGATGTCGATGACCGCGCGGACGATCGCGGCGTTCTGCGCACCAGTGCCGAGCCCGGTGACGAAGCTGCGGTCGACCTTGATGCGGTCGAAGGGGAAGCTCCGCAGGTAGTTGAGCGAGGAATAGCCGGTGCCGAAATCGTCCATCGCGACGTGCAGGCCCAGCGCCTTGAGGTCGCGCAGGATCGCGAGCGTCGCCTCGCCGCTGTCGAGCAGCATCTGCTCGGTGATCTCGAGTTCGAGGCGCTGGGCCGGCAGGCCGGTCCGCTCCAGCACCCCGCGCACCATCCCGACGAGGTCGGGGCCGGTGAACTGCACCGGCGACAGGTTCACGGCGATCTTCAGCCGCTCGGGCCAGGTCACGGCCTGGCGGCAGGCCTCGGTCAGCGACCACTCGCCGATGGCGTGGATCAGGCCGCATTCCTCGGCGATCGAGATGAACAGCGAGGGCGGCACGTTGCCCCGCACCGGGTGGCGCCAGCGTGCCAGCGCCTCGAACCCGGCGATCTCTCCGGTCTTGAGGATGATCGACGGCTGGTAGTGCAGCTCCAATTCGCCGCGCTCGATCGCCCGGCGCAGGTCGCTCTCGAGCAGGCGCCGCTCCTCCAGCCCCTCGCTCATCTGCCGGTCGTAGAACCGGAACGTGCCGCGCTTGCCCGCCTTCACCGCGTAGAGCGCCAGGTCGGCGGCGATCAGGATGTCGTCGGCGCTCTCGCCATCCTCCGGTCCGACCGCGATGCCGATGCTGACGCTGGAGCGGATCTGGTGGCTGCCGATCTCGAAGGGCGGCAGGATCGCGTCCGCAATGGTCCGCGCCAGAGCCTCCAGGGCCGCCCGGTCGCCGGCACGGGGCACCAGCAGCGCGAACTCGTCGCCGCCGAGGCGCGCCAGGATCTGGCCGGGCGCGAGGGTCGCGGCGAGCCGGTCGCCCACGGCCTGCAGCAGGTGATCGCCGACCTTGTGGCCGAGGGTGTCGTTGACGATCTTGAAGCGGTCGAGGTCGAGGAACATCACCGCATAGGCGGCCTCCGGTGCCGCCCGCGCGGCTTCGGCCCGCGCCTCGAGGGAGGCGCGGAACACCCGGCGGTTCGGCAGGTCGGTCAGGGGGTCGAGGGAGGCCAGGCGCACGACCCGGGCCTCGGCCTCGGAGCGCTTGGCCTCGATGCGCAGGAGCTTCTCCACCGCGATCCCGACGAGGAGCGTCAGCAGGGCCGCCATCAGCGCGTCCATCCGCAGGGTGGCGCGGGCGTCCTTGTAGATCTCGGCCTCCGGCACGCTGACGCTCACCCAGAGGGGCTGCTCGCGCACCTTGCGGATCGTCACCAGCCGGCTCTCGGCCCCGTCGGGCATCTCCAGGGTGAAGGTGCCGGTCCGGCCGGAGCGGATCTTCTCGTAGGTCTCGGTCCGGCCGAGATCGGCGCCGACCCCGAAGCCGCCGCCGACGCCGCCGCTCGAGCGCACCACCCCGTCGCTGCCGATGAGCGAGATCGAGGCCGGGGTGCCGAGATCGATCTTGTCGTAGAACTTGGTCAGGTGGCTCGGGTTGAGCGAGGCCACCACCACGCCGCCGAAGCGCCCGTCCGGCCCGAGGAAGCGGCGGCTGAACTGGACCGAGACCCGGCCGCTCGCCCGCCCGATCACCGGCCGGCTGATATAGAGCACGTCCTCGGGGCTCTCGACATGGATGCGGAAATGGTCGCGGTCGCTGAGATCGGTCGCCGGCGGCGGCTGCGGCCCGGCATTGGTCGCCCGCATCACCCCGTCCGGCCCGATGATCGCCACCTGCACGATGATCTCGCTCAGGAGATCGGTCGTGTTGACGATGGTGCCGTATTCCTCCCGGCCGCTGCGGTTCTCGATGCTGCGACGCATGTAGAGCAGGGACTTGTCGATCTCGCCGATCGAGCGCAGGACGTTCTCCTCGAATACCATCGCGAAATTGTGCGTGGTGCGCTCGGAATCCTGCAGCGCATTCCTGACGTCGCTCTCGTGCTTGACCGCAACGCCGACCCACAAGAGCGCCACGACGATCAGGCCGAGGATCACCGGCCCGCGGCGTTCCGCCAGGAATCTGGGAAATTGCTTGAGGTGCAGGGGCATCCCGGCTCGTCCAGCGGCTGCGGTCAGCGCCAGTATGCGACATGAAAGTTATCGGTATCTGAATCCCGCTGCACCATTCCGACATTTTCGCGTGCGGATACAGTGGCATAGCTTCAAGGTCCCCGGCATCGACTGGTGTGTTGCTTGGGCGATGAGGGTGTTTCTAGCGTGTATAGCCTGGTCGAAGCCGTGACGTGAGAGCCTGCCGGGGGCAGGCCGCACGACAAATCATCCGGAGACTGAAGCGATCGGAAGTCGATACAGGGCGGCACAACCAATGGTGGTGTCGACTCCAGTCGCCTCATCGGCGTTGCAGGTCGATCGGGTGCGGCCTCGACGCGTCACATCTACGCCACTTCGGGTCGACGTAGTCGATCGCGCCCAACGCGATCATTGGCCCTGCTCGGGCGACCGCCTGATCCGCGACCTCGGTCCCCGGGCATCGGCCTGCGTCTTCGCGATCGCGGCAGCGAGATGAGCCAGCGTATTCGAGAAACTTGGGATAGGTCCGGCAATGGAGGTCGTTCCCCGGACCGGTATCGGTCCGCGCTGATCCGGCCTGGCTGGCGCCGCGTTGCAATCCGGATCGTATCGAGGTGGCGTTTGTTGCGCTTGTCTCGGATCGGCCAGGCGGGAAAAGCTGTCGGGTTCAAGCTCTGCGGCGCAGGCGGCGCCAGCCGAGGACCACGCCCGAGGCCGAGATCACCAGGCCGAGGGCGCTGACGGCGACGATCGCCGTCAGCCGCGCCGCCGGGCTCTGCGCCAGGGGGCCGGCATCGAGGGTGTGCAGGGCGTCGAACAGCCAGCGATTCGCCCGCCCGCTGCGGTCGGTCCGTCCCAGGATCACCCCGGTCGCGGGATCGAGGTGGAACCAGGTCCCGGCCGGGTCGTCGAAGGCGAGGCGCAGGACCGGCAGGAGCGGGGCGCCGTGGCGCTCGTACCAGTAGGCGTCCGGCGCGTCGAGGCGGGTGACCGCGCGCAGCGTGGCCCCCGGCAGCATCGCTCCGGCCGCCGCCACGACGGCCTCGGATGTCAGGGCGGTGCCGCAGCATGGGGCTGCGCCGTCGAGCCTGGTGGCGACGACGACGGGCCGTCCGCCGATCCAGGCGAAGTCGAGCGCGACGGAGCCGGCGGGCGCCCGCGCGAGATCGGCGAGGCCGGCGGGAAAGATCGGCGCCGCCTGCCCCGCATAGGCCGCCCGCATGGCGGCGTCGGGCCC
>JAEWKL010000332.1 GCA_023386115.1 Pseudomonadota bacterium | reverse complement strand
CACCGGATCAGGTTGGACTTGGCCAGATCGACGATCTCGTCGCCGCGGCCGTTCATCACCGCCCGCATCACGTAGAGGCTGAAGCCCTTCACCTGCTCGGCCTGGATCCGGGGCGGCATGGCGAGTTCCTGGCGGTTCGTCACCACGTCGAGGAGGGCCGGGCCGTCATGGGCCAGCATCGCGGCCAGCGCACCCTCCAGCTCGCCCGGATCCTCGACCCGGCTTCCGTGCAGGCCGGCGGCGCGGGCGATGGCGGAAAAGTCCGGGTTCTGGAGTGCGACGCCGGTCTCGAGGTAGCCGGCGGCCTTCATCTCCATCTCGACGAAGCCCAGCGTGCCGTTGTTGAACACCACCACCTTCACCGGCAGCCTCTCCTGCACCAGGGTGAGGAGGTCGCCCATCAGCATGGTGAAGCCCCCGTCTCCCGCGAGCGCGATCACCTGCCGACCCGGCAGCGCGGCCTGCAGCCCGATCGCGTGCGCCATGGCGTTGGCCATCGAGCCATGCGCCCAGGAGCCGATCAGCCGCCGGCCCTGGGACATCCTGAGATAGCGCGCCGCCCAGATCGTCGGGGTCCCGACATCGGCCGTGAACACCGCGTCGGGACTCGCCGCCTCGCTGACCAGCCGGGTCAGGTATTGCGGGTGGATCGGCTTGCGGCCGGGCTTGCCGGTGGCGAGGTCGTCGAGCCCTTCGCGGGCCTTGGCGTAGTGCGTCAGGCAGCGTTCGAGGTGGCCTGGATCCTTCGGCGCCGTCAGCCGCGGCAGCAGGCCGGCGATCGTCACCGCGACGTCGCCGACGAGGCCGAGGTCGAGGCGGCAGCGGCGGCCGAGATTCTCGGGACGGATGTCGACCTGGGCGATCCTGGCCTTCTCGGGGTAGAACTGGCGGTAGGGAAAGTCGGTGCCGAGCAAGAGCAGGGCGTCGCAGGCGTCCATCGCGGCGTAGCCGGAGGAGAAGCCGATCAGCCCGGTCATGCCGACGTCGTAGGGGTTGTCGCTCTCGACATGCTCCTTGCCGCCGAGCGCGTGCACCACCGGCGCCTGCAGGACCTCGGCGAGGCGGATGACCTGGTCCCGCGCCCCGGCGCAGCCGCGCCCGCAGAACAGCGTCACTGCCTTCGCCCCGTTGAGGAAATCGGCCAGGGCGTCGAGCTCGTCCGCCGGCGGCAGCACGATCGGCGGCGTCGGGGCGAGCGTCGCGGGCGCGGCGAGCGCCCGCTCGGGCGCCGCCTTCAGGGCGACGTCGCCCGGGATCACCACCACCGATACGCCGCCTTTGCCGATCGCCGTGCGGATCGCGATCTCGAGGACGAACGGAAGCTGGCCTGGGTCGGAGACCAGCTCGCAATAGTGGCTGCACTCCCGGAACAGCTCCTCCGGGTGAGTGGCCTGGAAGTAGTTGGTGCCGATCTCGGCCGAGGGGATGTGGGCGGCGATCGCCAGCACCGGAGTGCGCGAGCGGTGGGCGTCGTAGAGGCCGTTGATGAGGTGGAGATGGCCCGGGCCGCAGGAGCCGGCGCAGACCGCGAGCCTGCCCGTTCCTTGCGAGTCGGCGGAGGCCGCGAAGGCCGCCACCTCCTCGTGGCGCACATGCACCCAGCGGATCTTGCCGGAGGTCTTGCGCCTGGCCCGGATCGCCTCGGTGAGGCCGTTCAGGCTGTCGCCGACGACGCCGTAGACGCGGTCGACGCCGGCCCGTTCCAGGGTCTCGATGCACAGATCGGCAACGGTGCGCCCCGTCATGGCAAGCTCCTCATGGCAAGCTCCTCATGGCAAGCCCCTTTGGCGAAGTCCCGCGCCCAGGCCCCGGCGGCTCGGCCGCCGCGGGCGAGGACAACGAACGGTCTCGAGGCGCCCCATCCCGAAGCCGGATCTAGGGCGCGTTCGCCGAAAGAGGACGCAGGGCGGCGAGAGGGTCGATTCGTGCCGGGGGCTGCCGGAGGCCGGCCGATCGCAATGGCCCGGAGCCATGTCGCCGCCGCGGGTGCGCCGAATCCGGTCAGAACGCACCAGGAGGCGACAGAAAATCAGGCCGAAAAGAAAAAAGGCCACTCTTGCGAGCGGCCCGAAGTCTAGGGAGGAAACGCCCAAGAGGGCTGGCAAGTCCGCGACGCCATCGCGTCCTTGCGTGATCCGTGTATCCCATGAACTTTCGCACTGCACAATCCGGACCTTGGTGCGGGGTGCCATGCACCCGACGCATGGGGTTGGGTCCCGGTGCGGTCAGGCCGGTCCGATCTCGAATTCCATCCCGCGTCCGGGCCCCTGGTCGGCATAGTCGACGAGCGTGTAGCCACGCTCCGACAAGGCCGCTTCCAGCTCGTCGCGGTGCCGGCGGAACATCTGCCCGACCGCCAGCGGCGTCAGGCGCGGGCTCGCGCGCCGCAAGGTCTCGACGCCGACCTGGACCGGCGCGCCCTCCCGGTCCGCGATCCGGATCAGGATCGCGGCCAGTTCTGCCGCCTTGGTCTCGGCCGCGGATTTCGCCTTGAAGGCCATGATTCACTCCTTGTCCGGAGCCTCGTGGATGGCTCCGCATTGGCGGCCCCGTACATTTGCTGACCGGGACCCGGGCCATGCTCCATGGTGTCGATCGTGCCGCGACGAGCAGCGTCGAACACGTCTCTACCCGCCGCTGATCTGCTCGGCGAAGTCGTCCGGGATCTCGCCGAAGGTGCCGAGGATCGTCACGCTCTCGAGTTCGCCGGTCTCGTCATCCGCCACGATGCGCAGCGCGGCCGCCCCCGGCATCCGGCCGGCAATCGCCTCGGCGCGCTTGAGCGCCCCGCTCTCCGTCGGCGCCACGTCGCGCGCGCCCGGCCGTAACCGCTTCCGGTGCACCTCGAATGTCTGCACCATGAAGGTCGTCCGCATCGCCATCCTGCGTCTCCCGCCGCCGATCCCCTGAAACCCGAAGCGCGGCCGTAAGCTGCCAGCCCACCTGTTCTTTTTTCGTTCTAGCGTATCGTTCCACGCAGCTCCACCGCGCCGTCGTCGCGGTCGGACCGGCGAGGACCGCAGATGAAGTCGGTCGGCCGACCGCGCCGTGTGACCTAGCGTCATCGAACTGTTGCTCGCGTGCGTCTATACGCGATCTTGGAAACATTCCAAGGAAGGTCCCCGATGGCCATCGGCGCCTCGACGACGCAGACACCCTATCTCGTGCCGAGCATCGGCACCGTCAGCTTCACGTCGATCCTGAGCGTCGGCGACACCGTCCCCGGCTCGGTCAAGGCGGACGGCACGCCGTGGCGCTTCGTCGGCATCCCGGATGGTATCGGAGCCCTCGACAACGGTGACGGCACCGCCACGGTGCTGGTCGACCACGAGATCGGCGCGACCTCCGGCATGGTCCGGGCGCACGGCTCGGCCGGCGCCTTCGTCGACCGGCTGATCGTCAATAAGGCGAGCCTGAAGGTTCTCTCGGCGAGCGACCTCGGCACCAGCTATTACGGCTTCAACACCGCGACCGGCACCTACCAGCCCGGCACCACGGCGCTCGCCCGCCTGTGCTCGGCCGACCTGCCGGCGGTCTCGGCCTTCTACGACGCGGCGACCGGGCTCGGCACCCAAGCCCGCCTCTTCATGAACGGCGAGGAGACCGGGGCGGAGGGCAGAGCGCTGGCCTGGATCGTCAACGGCCCCGAGGCCGGACGGATCTACGAGCTGCCCCGCCTCGGCAAGTTCTCGATGGAGAACTCGCTGGCGAATCCCGCCTCCGGGTCCAGGACGGTGACGATCGGCACCGACGACTCGGCGACCGGCCAGCTCTACGTCTATGTCGGCACCAAGCAGAAGACCGGCACCGAGATCGAGAAGGCCGGCCTGACCAACGGCAAGCTCTACGGCATCAAGGTGCCGTCGGTGCTCGTCGAGACCAACGCCACCGCGCTCGACCCGGCCGGCGCCGCCTTCTCTTTGCAGGAGATGGGCCCGAACGGCGACGTCTCGCGGATGACCGGCGCCCAGCTCCAGTCCGAGAGCGACGCGGAGGGCGTCACCACCTTCCTGCGGCCCGAGGACGGTGCCTGGGATCCGAGCAACCCCAACCGCTTCTACTTCGTCACCACGAACGCCATCACCAGCCCGTCGCGGCTCTGGGCGCTCGACTTCACCGACGTCACCCGGCCCGAGCTCGGCGGCACCGTCAAGGAGCTGCTGCGCGGGACCGAAGGCCAGGTGATGCTCGACAACATGACGGTGACCGCCGACGGCAAGGTCATCCTGCAGGAGGATCCAGGCAACAACGCCCGCGTGTCCAAGGTCTTCCAGTACGACCCGGCCAGCGGCGCGCTGACCGAGATCGCCCGGCACGACCCGGCCCGCTTCGGCACGCCGCCGACCGCGCCGTTCAACCAGGACGAGGAATCCTCGGGCGTCGTCGACGTCAGCACGATCTTCGGCGCGCCGGGCCGGGCCGCCTATCTCCTCGACACCCAGGCGCATTACACCCTGGGCGGCGAGCTGGTCGAGGGCGGCCAGCTGATGCTGATGACCCAGGACCGCACGATCCGCGGCACCGCCGGCGACGACACGCTGACCGGCAGCGCCATGGACGACCTGATCCTCGGGGCTGCGGGCAACGACACGATCAATGGCGGTACCGGCACCAACGTCCTGTCGGGCGGCACCGGCACCGACACGGCGGTGTTCGATGTCCGTCTGGCCGACGCCCGGGTGACCGCCGAGAACGGCCGCGACGTGGTCGGCGCCGGCAATACCCGCAGTACCGTGACGGGCTTCGAGCGCTACCAGTTCACCGACGCCACGGTGGTCACCGGCGACGGTGCCCCGCTCGTCGACGACCTGTTCTACCTCGCCGCCAACAAGGACGTGCTCGCCGCCGGCCAGGATGCCGACGCGCACTACGCGGCTTACGGCTGGAAGGAGGGCCGCGACCCGAACGCGCTGTTCTCCACCTCCGGCTACCTCGCCGCCAACCCGGGCGTGCGCGCCTCCGGCCAGAACCCGCTCGATCACTACGACCAGGCCGGCTGGAAGGAGGGCCGCGACCCGTCGGCCGCCTTCGACAACGAGCAATATCTCGCCCGCAACCCGGACGTGAAGGCCGC
>JAEWKL010000326.1 GCA_023386115.1 Pseudomonadota bacterium | reverse complement strand
GCGGCCTTCACGTCCGGGTTGCGGGCGAGATATTGCTCGTTGTCGAAGGCGGCCGACGGGTCGCGGCCCTCCTTCCAGCCGGCCTGGTCGTAGTGATCGAGCGGGTTCTGGCCGGAGGCGCGCACGCTCGGGTTGGCGGCGAGGTAGCCGGAGGTGGAGAACAGCGCGTTCGGGTCGCGGCCCTCCTTCCAGCCGTAAGCCGCGTAGTGCGCGTCGGCGTCCTGGCCGGCGGCGAGCACGTCCTTGTTGGCGGCGAGGTAGAACAGGTCGTCGACGAGCGGGGCACCGTCGCCGGTGACCACCGTGGCGTCGGTGAACTGGTAGCGCTCAAATCCGGTGACCCGGTCCTGGCCCTCCGGCCCGGTGATCAGCGTGTAGGCGCCGTCGCGGGTGACGGTGGTGTCGGCGAGCTTGGAATTGAACACCAGGGTGTCGGTGCCGGTCGAGCCGTCGGCGTTGCGTCCGCCGAGCAGGATGTCGTTGCCGGGCGAGTTGGTGATCGTGTCGTCGCCGGCGCCGCCGGTGATGACGTCGTCGTAGGCCGTGCCGGTCAGCGTGTCGTTGCCGCTCGTGCCGACGCGGTTGACGCCGCGGGCCAGCACCGTGTCGCTGCGGGCGGCGAGGTTCTGGATCCGGGTGTCGCCGGCCGGACTGGTGTCGGCGGTGCCGTAGGGCGTGGCGGCGTAGAAGGCGCGCAGGTACTCGGCCATCGCGTCCTGCTCCGTGCCTTGCGCCGCGAAGGTTGCGGAGTTCGGCAGCGAGGAGCCCGGTATGGCGGAAGCGAGCGCCACCTTGTTCTCGCCATAGGCCGGGAACGGGTAGTTGTCGCCTCCCAGACCCGGCGCCGTGGCGGTGCCGGTGGCCAGGAAGTCGAGGGTGACGGTGCGGATGCCGCGGTTCGGATCGCCGACGAGCTGGCCGTTCTGGACCAGCGTGTCGATGATCCGGCCATTCTCGTCGACGATCGCCGCATTGAGGACGCGCTGG
Organism: Pseudomonadota bacterium; assembly: GCA_023386115.1. Lineage (GTDB taxonomy): Bacteria > Pseudomonadota > Alphaproteobacteria > Rhizobiales > Beijerinckiaceae > Methylobacterium. Next base: position 9,551 of record JAEWKL010000326.1, on the reverse strand, counting down.
CCCTCGCGGGTGACGTTGCCGTTGTTGTCGAGAGTCTGGGCGGTCTTGGTGGTGTCGAAGGAGAAGCTGAGGCCCCCGATCTGCGGGAACTGGCCCGGGGTCGCGCCGGCGGCGGTGGCCGAGACGGCGTGCTCCAGGATCCGCTTCATCTCCAGCGCCGAGACGGTGGTGACGGCGAGCGCGTTGTTGAAGCGCAGCGAGTTGGTGACGTCGAGCTGCGAGATGTCGCCCGATTGCTTGCCGGCGGACGCGTTGGCGGCCGGGGGCAGTTCGGCGGTGCCGCCGCCGGCGGTCGAGAACGAGCCGATCGAGTCGCGGATGCCGCCGCCGTTCTTGATCGAGACGGCGACCGTCGGATCGTACTGCTTGGCGTACCAGAGGTTGGCGTCGGCGGAGAGGTCGCCGAGATTGGTCTCCTCGGTGCGGACCTCGCCGCGGCGTCCCTCGAGATAGACGCCGGTGCGGCCGAGGATGTTGCCGTCCTGCTGGCGGATGATGTCGGCGACGCCGGCGGTCTCCTGGATGCCGTCGTTGTTGACGTCGAGGCCCTCGATCATCTCACGCACGAGGTAGCCCTTGGTGCCGGGCGCGAAGGCCGCGTCCTTCGAGCCCCAGAGCTGCGCCACCGACGTGTCGTCGACCGCGACAGCGCCGGAATTCTGCGGCGTGACCGAGTCGCGGATGATGTTGCCCTGGTCGTCGAAGGTGACGGTCAGGCGACCGACATAGGAGTACTCGGAGGCGGTGTTGACCAGAGCCAGGGTCTGGCCCGAGGCGTTGGTGAAGAATTGCGGGTAGGCGCCGCCCGAGACGTCGCCCGGCAGCAGCCGGTCGTTGGAATCGGACAGGAGGGTGTGCGAGCCGCCGCCGATCAGCACGTCGACGTTGCGCAGGAGCGGAGCCAGGGCCTGCTCGTTGGCGAGCTGCTGCAGGTGAGTGCCGACGATGACCTTGTTGAGGCCCGGGTTGGCCGCGAGCACCCGGTCGACCTCGGCGTTGATCTGCTGGGCGAGCAGCGCGATCTCGTCGCGGCCGGTGAATCCGTCGAGGGTGACGTTGCCGAGCGTGGTCAGCAGCGGCTCGACCTGAGTGGTGGCGCCGATGAAGGCGATCTTCTCGCCGTTCTCGGTGATGATCGTCGACTTGGCGATCTTGTCGGCGCCGGTGCCGGTCTGGGTCGAGGTCGGGCCGGTCTGGGCGAAGGTGGCGTTGTCGCCGTCAGCATGGACGAGCCCCGACAGGGCCGATTCCCGCGAAAAATTCAGGTTCGTCGAGAGGTAGGGGAACTGCGCCCCGACCCAGGTGTCGTCGGCCGCGCCCGGAGCCGAGCCGAGATTGGCCCCGATGATGTTGGCGACCTCGTTCGGGCCCGAATCGAACTCGTGGTTGCCGAACACCGCCGCCTGGACGCCGATGATGTTCTGGATCGTGATGTCGGCCCGGCCCGGCGAGGCGGCGAGCCGGCTGTAGGCATTGGCGCCCGACAGCCCGTAATACTGGTTGTAGACGCCGTTATAGGTGGCGTTCAGCTGCGGATCGGCACCGGCGATGAAGAACGGGCTCGGGATCCAGCCGTCGCCGGTCGAGAGGGTGATCGAGTTCGGGGTCGAGTCCTCGAGCTTGTCGACGATCGCCGCGAAGTTCGGCGCGCGCTGGGTCGCCAGGAGGCCGGCCTCCCAATCGGAGGCGTGCAGGATCTGGAGCGTGTAGGTCATCGGGGCAGCCTGCTGGGTGGTGAAGTCGAGCTGGTCCTGCGCGAGTCCCGCGAAGGCGTTTCCGGCGGCGTCGGTGATCGCGCCCTTCGGCACGACGACGTCGTAGGCGGTCGCCGCCTTGAGGTCGGCGCTCGGGTCGATCGTCACCGTGTCGCCGGAGACGGTGATCTGCGCGGTGTCGGCGACCGCGATCGTGCGGGTGTCGCCCGCCCCGTCGGTGATCGTGATCGCACCGGTGCCGGCCTTCACCGCCTCGCTGAAGCGCAGGACGATGCTGGCTCCGGGCGAGACTCCGGTGGCGTTGTCGGCCGGGGTCGCGGAGACGAGCGTCGGGGCGGTCTGGTCGAGCTTGAGCCCGACCAGGATCGGGTCGTGGTCGGATTCGCGCGCCGCGACCTGGCCGTCGAAGTACGAGGCCGGCCGGTTGAAATCGAGGTTGTAGTCGATCGCGTCCGCCTCGTCGGCATTGACGTGCCACTCGGTCACGCCGGTGACCTGGCCGCTCAGGCTGTTGGTGGCGAAGGCGTGGTCGAGGGCGCCGTAGGCCCCGTCGAAGACGTAGGAATACGGATCGGCGAGGCGGTCCTCGGCGAGGTTGGTGAAGCCTCCGGCCTTGATCGTGTCGAGGGCATCCTCCTTGAGGTAGGCGTTGAAGTCGCCGAGCAGGATCACGTCGGAATCCGCCGTGCCGGTCGGCTTCGTCGCCACCCACTCGGTCAACGCCTTGGCGGCAAGCTCGCGCTGCTGCTGCCAGTTGCCCTGGCCGTCGCCCTGGTCGGAATCGGCCCCGGTGCCGGTGCCGCTCTTCGACTTCAGGTGGTTGATGACCGCCGTGAAGTCCTCACCATTGGCGTTCTCCCGGAAGGTCACCGCCAGGGAGGCGCGGCTGGTATTCACCCCGTTGAAGAGATGGCCGGTCGTGCTCTGCTGCAGGAGGGCGGGGTCGATCCGCGCCACGTCCGCGTCGTCGAGCGTCTCGATCGTGGTGTTGAGCGCGACGCTGACCTTGCTCGGCTTGTAGATGAAGCCGACCGCGATGGCGTCGCCGCCGAGGAACTGGCCCCGGTCGAGCTGGCTCCCGGGATTGACGTAGGCGTAGGTGCCGGTGCCGGCCCGGGCGTTGAGCTGGCCGACGAGATATTCGAGGGCGTTGCCCGGGTTGCCGGGCTGGAACTGGTTCTCGAGCTCGGTGAGGCCGAGCACGTCGGCCCCGGTGCCGATGAGGGTGGTGACGAGCTTCTCGGTCTGGCGCGCCAGTTCCTCGCTCGTATTGGCGCCCCGCGGCGCCTGGCCGATCGCGGTGAGCGAACTCGACGAGGCGTTCAGGGTGGTAAAGTAGTTGAGGACGTTGAGGCTGCCGACGGTGAGCGTGCCGCCGACCGCGTCCGGCGCGCTCGGGCGCGGGTTGGCCTTCGCGAAGCCGGTGTCGCCGTCGTTGATCGCCCGCACCCGGAAGGCGCCGCTCGGCCCGTAGCCGAGCGTGCCGGTGAGCCCGGTCACCGTGTCGCCCATCCGCGGCGCGGTGGCGGTGGAGTAGGTCGGGCCGAAGCCGTCGAGGGTCTCGATCGGCAGGTTCTGCGCGTTCAGCCCGTCGTCGTAGGTGATCGAGCGCGCGGCGGTTTGGGCGAGGTAGGCGGCGTAATCGGCCGTGTTCGGCTCGAACGCGTTGGTGAAGGTCTCAGGGCGCCCGCCCGCCGCGAGGCGGATCTCGTTGAAGCGGTCGAGGTTGAATTGCTCGGAGATCGTCAGGGTCTGGGGGAAGCGGACCAGCATCCCCTCGTAGCGCTCGAGGTCCGGTTGCGCGGTGGTGCCGCTGCCGACCGTGCCGGAGGCCGGCAGGGTCACGTCGACCGCTTGGGCCTTCACCTCGGCCGCCGAGAGGGCGCCGGCCTGGACAACCTGGATGCCGGAGGCGGCATCGACCGTGAGCTGCGTCTCGCCGTTGAACTCGGTGACCGTGCCGGTCACCCGGACCCGGTCGCCCTCGTTGACGTCGACGAGGCGGTTGCCGGTGCCCTCGTAGACGAACAGGCCCTCCGAGGTCAGCGGGTTCGCGTCCTGGTCGGCCGTCTCCTCCTGGAGATAGAAGCCGCCGAGATTGCGCCTGGCGTCGCCGTCGCCGTTCTGGAAGTCGCCGACCACGATCGCCTCGACCGTGACGGTCTGGCCGACGAGCGGGCTGGCGCTGCCGGTGCCCTGCACGGCCGAGATCAGGGTGACATCGTCGTTGACGATGGTGCCGGTCGCCGCGGCGTTGCCGGCAGCCACCGCAGCGGTGATGCCGGGCTGGCTCGACGTGGCGCCGCGTAAGGTGAGCGCGAAGGTCTCGTTCGGTTCCGGCGTCGCGTCGCCCTGCACGGCGACGCTGACCACCGTCGCGGTGGAGCCCGCCGGGATCGTGCCGGTGATCGTCAGCGGGAGGGCAGGGGATCCGGCGAAGTCGGCGGCGTTCGCCGGGCTCGCACCGCTGCCGGTGAGCTCGGCGGTGAAGCTGACCGCCCCGAGGGTGCCGTTCGTGCGCTGCACCGTGAAGCTGAAGGTCGCAGTGCCGCCGTCGCCTTCGGCCCGGCTGACGCTCAGCGAATCGGCCGCGAAGGAGATCTCCTGCGTCGCGCCCTGGACTAAGGCGGCGTAGAGCGTGGCGCCGCCATTCGCCACCTCGTTGGCCGAGACCACCAGGTTGGTGCCGGTCGGGTTGCGGTCGGCGGGGATGAAGGTCAGCACCTCCGGGCCGAGATCCGCGGGCGAGCCGGCGAGCGGCGGGACGTAGGAGACGTAACTGGCATTCGCCGGGTCGGTGACGTCGTAGACCAGGATGCCGCTCTGGCGCTCCAGGCCGACGAACGCGTAGATCCGGCCGTTGACGGTGCCGACCGTGATGCCCTCGGGCTCCGGTCCCTTGTTGTCGGAGCGGTCGTCCGGCGTGTTGGCGACGGTCTGGTCGTTGTTGAAGCGCTCCGGCGCGATCTGGGCGAAGATCTTTTCAAACTCGCCGCCGGTCTCGCGCACCTTGGTGATCGTGCCGTCCTGGTTCTGGCGGAAGATCGAGATGCCGCGGCCGCCGAGCGTGTTGAGCTGGTCGATGACCCCGTCATTGTCGGTGTCGCCGCTGCGCAGCAGCACGTTGAGGCGGGCATAGGCCGGGTCGGACTTGAGCGCCTGCAGCGCGGGCGTCAGGCGGCTGTTCGGCACCGCGCTCAAGCGCGCGACGTCGCCGGTATCGTCGGCGCCGCCGACGACCCGCTGGTCGCCCTCGTTCGCGGTGACGAAGTAGGTCGCTCCGCCGGTGGTGAACGAGGCGATGCTGTCGGGCTGGAGCAGGCCGTAGATCGGGGTCCCGGCCGGCGTCGCGGCGATCCGGATCGCGGGGCCGCCATTCGGCCCGTCGCGGTCGGAGGCGTCGAACTCGTTGCCGGGAAGCGCGTGGTTGACCGCGCCGAGCGGCTGGATCGCGATCGGCGCCGTGCCCGGATTGGCGAGATCGATCACCGCGACGCCGTTCACCTCCTGCAGGGTGACGTAGGCGAAGCGGTTGTCGGGCGAGATCGCGATGTATTCGGGCTCGATATCGGCCGCGGCGGTGTTGCCAGGCGTGATCGCGAGGCCGCGGGCGCGCAGCGTCGCCTCGGCGCCGTTCAGCCCCTCGAACCCGACCGTCGCGACGACCGAGGCGCTCGCCGCGCCGCCCGAAACGTCGATGATCGAGACGCCGCCGACCGGGTTGCTGTTCTGGCTCGCCTGTTCTCCCTCGTTGGCGACGAGGAGGCGGGTGCCGTCGCGGTTGAACACCAGCTGGTCGGGGCCGACGCCGACGGCGAGCGCGCGCAGCAGCGTGCCGTCGGCGTTGAACAGGGCGACGCGGCCCGGCGCGTCGCCGGTCGCGTTGGCGTAGGCCACCGCCACGAGGCCGTTGAAGACCGCGACCGAGTTCACCGCGCCGTATTGCTCGAGGCCCGAGAGCAGGATCTCGCCGGTCTTGCGAAGCGCGCCGGCGGCGTCGAGGGCGACGATCTCGATCCGGTTCTCGTTCGTGTTCTGGACGTAGAGCCGGCTGGTCGAGGAATCGTAGGCGACCACCTCGGCGTTCGGCGCCGCTTGCGTCGCCGGATCGTTGGTGGTGGCGTAGGCGCCGAGGCGCACGAGCTGGAGCGCGTTGGTGGCGGTCGGCGGGGTCGTGGCGGTCGCGCCGGAGACGCCCTGGAGCGACGGTGCGGCGTCGAAGATCGCCGTGCCGTTGATCCGGGTGCCGCCATCGTCGTCGAGGATGGTCCCGGTGCCCTGGCCCTTCGCCACCGTGGCGCCCGAGACGTTCGCGACGCTCACCGTGAAGGTCTCAGGTGCCTCCACCACCGTGTCGCCGGCGATGTCGACCGCGAAGGTGGCGCTGGTCTGGCCCGCCGCGATGGTCTGCCGGGTGAGGCTGCGGGCGGTGTAGTCGCTGCCGGACGTCGCGCTGCCATCCGCGGTGGCGATGTCGAAGGTGACGCCGCCGGCGGGCGCCGGGGCGCTCAAGGACACCGTGAAGGTGAGCTGCTTCACGCCCGCATCGCCCTCGGCCGTCTGGACGTCGTCGATCGACAGGGCCGGCAGGGCTTGCGCGGAGGTCACCGTGAAGGCGCCGTAGCTGCCGGCGCCGACCCGGGTGGTGGCGTTCTGGGTCCAGGACGAGGAAGTGCCGACCGCCGCCAGGATCTGGTCGCGGGTGCCCGAGGTCGGGCCGGCGTAGCGGCCGTTGGTGGAGGGCAGGGCGACCGCGCTCTGGCCGAGGGTCAGGCCCGGCGGCAGGGCCGAAGTGCTGGCATTGGTGGCATTCGGGGCAAAGGTCGTGCCGCCATCCGCGAAATTGATCGCGTACAGAAAGGTCGGGCTCGTCGCCGCGCCTTGATAGGCCAGGATCTGGTCGCCCGAGGCGTTCAGCGCGAAGTTCTGCGCCGTGAAGACGGGGGAGTTGGTGCCGCCTGCATTGCTGTCGGTGGTCGGGTGGATCACCGTGCCGGCGGCGAGCGCCGTCGACGCCGTGTAGGTGTAGGCGCCCTCGCCGGTGCGGAAGGCGCTGGTGCTGGAGTTCCAGCCGTTGTCGGTGAAGGTGATGGCCGTGCCGGCCTCGACGTCCCGCAGCACCACGAAGGCGAAGTCGTCCGGGTTGGTGGCGTCGTAACCGACGATGGCGATGTCGCCGGCGGCAAGCGTCGTGGCCATGGGTTCCAGTGTCTCCGGGCGCGCGGGAGCGGCGGCGGCGCGGAGACGCGCGCCACCCTTCAGCGCGAGGCTGTTAGGTCTTGAGGAGGTCAGGAAGACGCGCGGCGGCCCAGGGCTCGCCTGCGATCAATCGACGTGTCGGACCGGGAAGGACGAACCTGCCTTGTTACAGCATGTGTCGGACTGTGTTTGCTCTGTATGGGCGTTTTGCGACAGTGCTGTGAAGGTTGCTGCGACGGTGGGCACAGACTTCCTTGGCCGCGCGATCGAGTGCGTTTCGCCCATGCGGCGATCGCAACAAGGAGATTGTTTCCCGGCGAAATACCGGCACGGGATCAACTGCAATGATGGGATGATCCGCTCGATGAGGCGAGTCTCGATGCCTCGGCGCCCGTCTGGGGACGCTCCGCGGAGCCTGGGACGGCGCAGGGCCGTCAGCAGACATGGCGTGAACGACATTGGCGCGAGATCCTCCTCTCCCCGACAGATCCCGGGCCTGCCCGGGATCTGCAAGCGAGGAACGGAGTCGGGCAGGCCCGACTTCGTCGCGGAGAGAGGGCCTGGAGATCGTCGATCCCACCCCTCCTTCAGAGGGTTCGGCAAGCAGCGAGCCGCAGGTTCGCCGCATGGGTGAGGGGGGTCCCGGAGGAGTCCTATACCCTCGCGCCGTGGCATCGACACGTCGATGCGCCGGTGTCCGGCGCATCAGCGCCGACGGCCGTTCGGGCTGAGTGCACCTCACGAACCTCCCGCTGCGCTGACGCCGCCACAGCGAGCGGCGACAGAGACCGGGAGTTTCGTGAGAGACGCTGAGGCGGCGCCTTCGGACCGGTCCGTTCGAAGGCGCGGCGGTATCACTGGTCTCGGAGGCATGGGGGACGCTATCCCGACCGGTGGATTTCGGCCGTGAGCAAGGATCGCTCTACTGCGTCCCGCCCTTCGCCTCCTTCTGGAACTCCTCGATCACGTCCTTGCCGACCCGCTTGGCCATGTCGGCGGTGACCGGCTCCAGCGCCGCCTTCCAGGCCGCCTTCTCCTCGGCGGTCAGGGTGACGAAGGTGGTCTTGCCGGACTTCTTCATCTCGTCCAGCGCGTCGGCATTGTCCTTGCCGGCGACCTCGTTGGCGTAGGCGCTCGCCTCCTTCATCGCCTTGTCGAGCTCGGAGCGGACATCCGCCGGCAGGCCGTCCCAGAACTTCTTGTTGGTGATGACGGCGTAGCCGATATAGCCGTGATCGGAGAGGGTGATGTACTTCTGCACCTCGTGATGCTTCTGGGTGAACATGTTCGAGGGCGTGTTCTCCGAGCCGTCGACCACGCCGGTCTGCATGCCCTGGTAGACCTCCGAGAAGGCCATCACCTGCGGGATCGCGCCGAGCGCGCGGAACTGCGCCTCCAGCACCTTCGAGGACTGGATCCGCATCTTCAGCCCGCGGAAGTCGGCCGGCATCCGCAGCGGCTTGTTGGCGCTCATTACCTTGAAGCCGTTGTCCCAGTAGGCAAGGCCGGTGATGCCTTTCGACTGGAGCTTGTCGAACAGGCGCTTGCCCAGTGCCCCGTCGGTGACCCGGCGCAAGGCCGCCTTGTCGGGCAGGATGTAGGGCAGGTCGAAGACCTCGAACTCCTTGGCGCCGAGCGGCCCGAACTTCGCCAGCGACGGCGCCAGCATCTGCACGGCGCCGAGCTGTAGCGCCTCGACCTCCTCCTTGTCCTTGAAGAGCTGCGAGTTCGGGTAGACCTCCACCTTCACCCGGCCGGCCGTGTACTTCTCCGCCAGCTCCTTGAACTTGTCGGCGCCGCGGCCCTTCGGCGTGTCGGGCGCGACCACGTGGCTGAACTTGATCACAATCGGCGCCTGGGCGAGGGCGGCGCCCGATACGAGGAGCAGGGCGGTGCCGGCCGCGAGGGCGCGGCGGGTGAGCGCCCGGACGGAGCGGGACGAATTCGGCATGGCGTTTCCTCGTTGTCGTTGTTCGTTCGGCCGCGAACCTGACAGTTCGATCCCGCCGCCGCAATGCGCCGATCGCCTAACGCTCCGTGGCTTCCGCCTCCATGTGGACCGCGCCGCCAATGGCCGTCCAGCCGCGGAACCCGTCCGCCTCGCGCCGGCCCGCGATCGCGAAGCGCGATCCGGCGATCATCGGCGCGACGCCGCGGTAGCGGAACCGCGCCGGCACCCGGCCGAGGCGGGCGGCGGCGAGGTTGAGGAGCAGGCTCGCCTGCATCGGCCCGTGCACGACGAGGCCGGCATAGCCCTCGACTTGTGTGGCGTAAGGGTGGTCGTAGTGGAAGCGGTGGCCGTTGAAGGTCATGGCCGAGTAGCGGAACAGCAGCACGGAATTCGCCTCGACCGACCACGCCGCCTCGTCCTCGGCGGGCACGGGCTTGGGCGGCGGCGCGGCGTCGCCCGGCCGGCTCGCCTCGCGGTAGACGATGTCCTGCCGGTCGCGGATCGCCGGGCCCCGCTCGGTGAGGTAGTCGTGCCGCACGGTGACGAAGCAGAGCGTGCCGGTACGCCCGGTCTTGACTGCCACGTCCGCCACGGTCTCGCGCCGCACCACCCGGTCGCCGACGCGCAAGGGCGCCAGCGTCTCGATCTCGCCGCCGGCCCACATCCGCCGCGGCAGCGGCACCGGC
>JAEWKL010000149.1 GCA_023386115.1 Pseudomonadota bacterium | reverse complement strand
CAACCGGGCGGCGCCCGCGGGCCGGTGCCGGGCTACGTCGCCTCGCGCAGCGTCGTGGCGACCAAGACCGACACGCCGATCCTCGAGACCGCGCAATCGATTACCGTCATCGGCCGCGAACAGATCGAGGACCAGAACGCGCTCACCATCAACCAGGCCCTGCGCTACAGCCCGAGCGTGACGACCGAGCAGCGCGGCGGCGCCGGTTCGACGCGGCTGGAGCAATTCTCGATCCGCGGCTTCACCGCGCCGCTCTTCCTCGACGGGATGCGCCTGCCGACCTCCCGTGACGCCTTCCCGTCGGTCGATCCCTACCGCCTCGAGCGCATCGACATCATCAAGGGCCCGGCCTCGGTGCTCTACGGCCAGTCCGGCCCCGGCGGCATCGTCAACCTCACGTCGAAGATGCCGCAATTCGTCCGCCACGGCGAGGTCTTCGTCCAGGGCGGCGGCTTCAGCGAGGTCCGGGGCGGCTTCGATGTCGGCGGGCCGATCACCTCCGAGACCACCGTACCGGGCACCGAGCAATTCGCCTACCGGGTGACGGCCTTGGGCTGGAACGGCGATGGGCCGGCGGTGACGACGCGGGTCGAGCGCGCCTTCATCCAGCCGAGCCTGACCTGGCGGCCTTCGGCCGACACCTCGCTCACCGTACTCGGCCTGTACCAGCGCGACCCGTTCTCCGGCTTCTACGGCGGCTTCCCGGCCTTCGGCACGCTCTTCCCGCGCAATTTCGGCAACGGCATCGTCGGGCGCCTGCCGGTCGATTTCTATGACGGCGACCGCAACTTCGAGCAGTCGGACCGCACTCAGGCCGCGGTGACCTACATCCTCGACCACCGCTTCGACGACGCGTTCCGCTTCCACTCGTCGGGCCGGTTCCTGCGCACGGAAGGGCAGTATCGCAGCGTCTACGGCGCCTTCAGCTCCACCACGCCGATCTCCACGCTCTCGGCGCTGACGACCGGGCCGCTGATCAGCCGCTCGCGCATCGCCACCGACGTCGCGATCGACGCCTACACGATGGACAACTACGTCGAGGCGAAGTTCGAGACCGGGCCCCTCGCCCATACCGCCCTGTTCGGCGTCGATCACCAGACGATCAAGACCCGCACGCTCTCGACCCCGTTCCCGCCCGCGCCCGACCTCAACGCGCTGGCGCCGAACTACGACATGACCATCGCGGTGCCGGCCTTCACCAGCAATGCCCGCATCACCGCGCAGCAGACCGGTGTCTATCTCCAGGACCAGATCAAGGTCGACCGCCTGGTCCTGACGCTGGGCGGACGCTACGACACCGCCCGGCAGACCGGCCCGACCCGAACGCTCGCCACCGGCGCGGTGGCGTTCCAGGACGTGCCCTCCGACGCCCTCACCTACCGGGCGAGCCTGCTCTACCTCTTCGACAGCGGCGTCGCGCCTTACGTCTCCTACAGCGAAGCGTTCGAGCCGATCACCGGCGGGCGCATCTTCGATCCGGCCTTCGGCACCACCGGACGCATTCCGGACCCGATCTCGAGCCGGCAATACGAGGCCGGCATCAAGTATCAGCCCCCGGGGACCACCATCCTGCTCACCGCGGCCGCCTTCGACATCAAGCGCTCGAACACCCTGACGCCGGACCCGGACCCGACCCATAACGGCTTCAGCCTGCAGACCGGCGAGATCGGCGTGCAGGGCGTCGAGTTCGAGGCCCGCGCCACCCTCGCCGAGGGGCTGAATCTGATCGGCGGCGTGTCGTTCCTCGACGTGCGCAACACCCGCGATACCTCGACGACCTTCAACCAGGTCTCCGGCCAGCAGGTGCCGATCGTGGGCCTGCGTCCGGTCCAGGTGCCGGACCGCACCGCCTCGCTGTTCCTCGACTACCGCTTCCAGTCCGGCCCGCTCACGGGCCTCACCCTCGGCGGCGGCGTCCGCTATCTCGGCGGCTCCTGGGGCGACCCGGCCAACACCTTCCGGGTGCCCGAGACCGTGCTGGTCGACGCGATGGCGGCTTACGACCTCAAGCATCTCGACCCGAAGCTCACCGGCTTCGACCTGCAGGTCAACGCCCAGAACCTCCTCGACGACCGCACCGTGACCGGCTGCTACTCCTACGCGACCTGCTTCTACGGCCTGCCGCGCACGGTCTATGCGACCCTGCGCTACCGCTGGTAAGGAGGCGCCATGACCCGCTCTCCGACGCTTCCGGCCCGGGCCGCGGTGGCAGGACGCGTCGTCCTCGCCACGGGGGGTGGTTATGCGGTCGCCGGCCTCGCGACCGCCCTCCTGTCGCTGACCCTGCCGATGCCCCGGTCGGAAGCCGTGACGACGGCGACGCTCCTGAGCTTCGCCATCATGGTGGGCATCGTGGTCATCGTCTTCGCGGCCCGCTCGCTACAGCGCGCCGCCGCGATCGTCGGGGGGATCGCCCTCGTGCTCGGGGTCGCCCTCTGGCTCGTCACCGGATCATCGCCAACCGGACCGTTCCCATGAAGCAGGGCTTTCGCCAGTCCATGGCCTGGCTGCACACCTGGTCCGGCCTCGTCGTCGGATGGGTGCTGTTCGCGGTGTTCGTCACCGGCACCGCGACCTATTACCGGGCCGAGATCTCGCGCTGGATGCAGCCGGAGCTGCGGCGCGAGGTCGCGATCACCCCCGACCTCCTGGCCACCGCCGCCGAGCGCGCGGTCGCCCATCTCGAAGCCCATGCGGGGCACGCGCGGACCTGGTTCGTCGGCCTGCCGACCCCGGAGCGGCCCCTCGTCGAGCTGTTCTGGCGCAACAAGCCCGGCACGCCGCCGGGCCACATCCTCCTCGATCCGCAGACCGGCGCGCCCGCCGCGATGCGTGCCACCCGCGGCGGCGACTTCTTCTACCGCTTCCACTTCGAGCTGAACCTAGCCCCGCTCTGGGGCCGCTGGATCGTCGGGATCTGCGCGATGGTGATGCTGGTGGCCCTGGTGAGCGGGATCGTCACTCACCGGCGCATCGTTTCGGATTTCTTCACCCTGCGACGGGACAAGGCCGCGCAACGCGGCTGGCTCGATGCCCACAATGTCAGCGGCGTGCTGGCGCTGCCGTTCCACCTGATGATCACCTATACGGGCGTCGTGACGCTCGCGCTGATGTACATGCCCTGGGGCGTGACGGCCGCCTACAAGGGCGACCAATTCGCCTATTTCGCCGAGACCGGGCAGATCACGACGGCCCGCCCGCCCGCGGGCGCGCCCGGCACGCTCGCCCCGGTCGGGCCGATGGTCGCCCGCGCGCTCGCGACCATCCCCGAACCCCTGGAACGGCTCACCATCGCCAACCCGCGCGACGCGAACTCCACCGTGGTGGCGGTGTTCGAGGAGCCGCACGGCCTCTCGCACCAGCACCCGCAGGTCGCCTTCGCGGGCACCAGCGGCACCGTGATCGAGGTGCTGTCGGGAGGATTGCGCCCGGCGGCCAAGACCTTCACCACGATGGTCGGCCTGCACGAGGCGCATTTCGCCGGGGCGGCCTTGCGGGTGCTGTTCTTCCTGTGCGGTCTCCTGGGCTGCGCCATGGTGGGAAGCGGGCTGGTGCTCTGGACCGTGGCGCGGCGACCCCTATCCGGGGCCGCGACGGGATGGGGCTGGCGCCTCGTCCACACCCTCAATCTCGGCACGATCGCGGGCCTGCCGGCCGGCATCGCCGCCTACTTCCTCGCCAACCGGCTCCTGCCCGTCGATCTGGGCGGCCGGGCGGAGCACGAGATCTGGGTGTTCTTCGGCGCCTGGCTGGCGGTGGCCGTGGCAGGGGCTTGGCCGGCGCCGCGCCGGGCCTGGCGCGGAGCGCTCGCCCTCGTGGCGTGCCTGTTCGTCGCCGTGGTGCTCGCCGACGTCGCGGCCGCCCGCGAGATCTGGGACGATCCCGCGTGGTTCCTCGGCTTCGACGCCGCGCTCCTCGCGCTGGCTGCCGGCTTCGCCCTCGTCTCGCACAAGGTCGCCCGCTTCGCAGGCCCCCGCCGGGCGCGCCAAGTCACGGCCGAGTCTGCGGCCGCGCCGCGGATGGGGCGGGCATGACGCTCCTCATCACCGCGGGCCTGAGCTTCCTGGGCCTTGCCGCCCTGTGCCTCTCCATGGCCCGGCACCATCAGGCCGTCTGGCCGGGCCCGCCGGACCACACGCGCAGGCTCGCCTTGCGCACCGCCGGCTGGGGGCTGATCGGCCTGTCGCTGGCCGCCGCCATCCGGCAGGACGGCTGGAATTTCGGCCCGGTCGGCTGGCTCGGATCCCTGACGGGGGCAGGCCTCCTGCTGATCGTCGTCCAGTCGTACCGGCCGCGGGCGCTCCTCTGGATGGCCCCGCTCGCGGCGGCGATCACGCTCGCGGCCGCGCTCGGCCCGCCGGCCTGAGGGCGGGCGTCACGCCCGCCGTGACGCCTCGCCCAGCCGGCGCAGGTCCGCCACCACGGCCGGGGTGCCGGCATAGAGAAGGCCGCCAGTGAGCATGTCGTCGGAGCCGAGATACTCGGCGACGCCGCCGGCCTCGCGCACCAGCAGCAGGCCGGCATAGCAGTCCCAGGCGTTGAGGCCGGGATCGTAATAGCCGGCGAGCCGCCCGGCGGCGACGTAGGCGAGCATCAAGGCGCCCGAGCCGTTGCGAAACAGCACCCCGCCCTCGCGGTAGAGGCCGTGCACGAAGGCGGCGGCTTCCGCCGCGGGCGTCTTCTGGGTGGCGCCGAAACCGATATTGGCCGAAGAGAGCACCGTCGCGGGGTCGATGCGCAGGGGCCGGCCGTTCAGGGTCGCGCCCTCGCCGATGAGCCCCGCATAGGTCTCGCGCAGGACCGGCACCTCGATCACCCCGGCCACCAGGCCCTCGGGGCCGCGCAGGCCGATCGACACGCACCAGTTCGGCTGGCCGTTGAGGAACGGGCTGGTGCCGTCGATCGGATCGACCACCCAGGTATAGCCGGACCGGCTCGGGACGGCATCGTGCTCCTCGCCGATCACGCCGTCCTCCGGAAAGGCCTCCGCGATGCGGGCGCGGATCAGGAGCTCGACCTCGCGGTCGGCCTGCGAGACGAGGTCCTGGGCGCCGCTCTTCTGCTCGATCACCAGCGCGTCGCGGGCATTGAAGAATCCCAGCGCCGTCTCGCCGGCGGCGCGGGCGATCGCGAGGGCGAGGTCGCGGCGCCCGCGCGCAGCCTGGGCGGTCTCGGTGGTCATGTCGGTCGATCCTCTCGGCATGCTGTGCGGCCGTCCTACACGGCCGCTCGTCTCAGATGTGCGACGCTGGTCCCGTGACGTCGGCGAGCGCCGCCGCGATGGCCGCACGGGCCTCGGGAGAGGCCGGGCTCTGGGGCGGCACCGGATCGCCGACGGCGTAGCCCTGCCCCTGCAGGGCCGCCTTGACGCAGGCCGCGAGGTTGTAGCGGGCAAAGACCTCGTTGAAGGCCCAGACCCGCTTCTGCAACGCCACCGCTTCGCGCCATCGCTCCTCGCGGCACAACCGGTAGAGCGCCAGGCATTCCCGCGGGATGACGCAGGCGGGGCCGGCGAACCAGCCCTTGCCGCCGAGCATCATCACGTTGGCGGCGACGTGCGAGGAGGCGGCGAAGACGTCGAGGCCGTCGCCGACGCGGTTCAGGATCGAGAGCAGGCGGCCGGTATTGGTCGAGGCGTCCTTGATGCCGACGATGTTGGGATGCCGGGACAGCCGCGCGATCGAGGCGACCGAGAGGTCGGCGCGCTGGAAGTTCGGGTTGGTGTAGAGGATGATCGGCAGGTCGGTGGCATCCGCCACGGTCAGGAAGTAGCGCTCGATCTCGGCTTCCGTCAGCGGGAAATAGGCGTCGAGGATCAGCACGATCCCGTCCGCCCCCGCCGCCCGGCAGGCCCGCGCCTGCGCGACCGCGCCGCGGATGGCGGTCGAGGCGACGCCCGGCAGCAC
>JAEWKL010000286.1 GCA_023386115.1 Pseudomonadota bacterium | reverse complement strand
GAACGGGCCGGCGGGGCGCGCCGCTATCTCGCCTCGCGCGGCCTCGACGGCGAGGCGACGCGGCTGTTCCGCCTCGGCTATGCGCCCGCCGACCGGTTCGCGCTGCGCGATCATCTCGCCGGCAAGGGGGTCGATGCCGGTCTGATGATCGAGGCCGGGCTGCTGGTCCATGGCGAGGAGATCGCCGTGCCCTACGACCGCTTCCGCGACCGCATCATCTTCCCGATCCACGACGCGCGCGGCCGGGTCATCGCCTTCGGCGGCCGGGCGATGAGTTCCGATGTCGCGGCGAAATACCTGAACTCCCCGGAGACGCCGCTCTTCCACAAGGGGCACCTGCTCTACAACCACCACAACGCGCGCAAGGCCGCCCACGACAAGGGCGGGGTGATCGTGGTCGAAGGCTATGTCGACGTGATCGCGATGACGCTCGCAGGCGTACCGCAGACGGTGGCGCCGCTGGGGACGGCGCTGACCGAGGATCAGCTCGGGCTGCTGTGGCGGATGGCGGACGAGCCGGTGATCTGCCTCGACGGCGACAAGGCGGGCCGCAAGGCGGCAGGCCGGGCGATCGACCTCGCCTTGCCGCTGCTCGAGCCGGGGCGCTCGCTGACCTTTGCCGTGCTGCCGGAGGGGCAGGATCCCGACGATCTCGCGCGATCGGGCGGAGCTTCCGCGATCGCGTCCGTCCTGGGGGCGGCGCGGCCACTGGCCGACATGCTGTGGACGCGGGAGGTGGAGGCTGCGCCGCTCGATACGCCGGAGCGGCGAGCGGCCTTCGAGCGCCGCCTGCGCGATACGCTCGCCCTGATCAGGGACGAGACGGTGCGGCGGCACTACCGGCGAGAGATGGACGAGCGGCTGGCGGCGCTGTTCGCACCGCAGGCTGCGCGCCGGGGCGAGCGGTTCGGCGCGGCCTCGCCGCGCCAGGCGCGCCCGGGGCGGGGCGGCTTCACCCCTCCCAAGCCCTGGGCACAGGGTCCGCTACGGGCGAGCAGCCAGCTGTCGCAGTCGCGGCTGCTGACGCAGGCCAGCGGCGAGACGGCGCGTGAGGCCTTCATCCTGCTCGCGCTGGCGGGCCATCCCGCGCTGCTCGCCCGCTGCGCCGACGATCTCGCCGATCTCGCGCTCGACGGGCAGGCGGCGGAGCGTTTTCGGCAGGCGCTGCTCGACGCGGTGTTCGACGGTGCGCTCGATGCCGATACGCTGGGCCAGCGCCTGGCGCAGCCGCGGGTTCGTGAGGCGATGGCCCGGCTGCGGGAGGCGCTGGGCGCGGCCGAGCGCCAGCAGATGGCGCAAGATGCTGATCCCGAATCGCTTTTCGACTCGATTTGGCAGGCCATCGTCTTGCATCGGCGGGCGCGAACGCTAAATAGCGAGCTGAAGGCGGCTGCGCGTGCCTTGTCCGAGGACATGAGCGAAGCCAATCTCGCCTGGATCAGGGACGTCAAGGCCCGGCTCGAAACCCTCGAGGGGACCGAGGCTTCGTCCGACGAGAGCAGGATCTAGGGGTTCGAGTCCCGGCGCCGGCGGATGGCGCGTCCAGATGGTTCACGGTTCCTAAACGATAATCGGGTCCTCTGGAGTTGGTGTTGTAGGTGGGGTGAGCGCGCCGGACCGGTCGGCCGCGCCGCCCTTTTATGCGTCGATGGGCCTTCGGGCGCGGCGACGCGGCGAGAGTGCGGAGCGCTGATTGATGGCGACGAAAGCGAGCGAGCGGGACAAGACCGACCAGACTGCGCCGGAGGCTCCTCCGACCGTCGACGGCCCCTTGCTCGACCTGACGGATCAGGCCGTCAAGCGGATGATCAAGCTCGCCAAGAAGCGCGGTTACGTGACCTATGAGGCCCTGAACGGCGTCCTTCCCTCGGAGGAATTCACCTCCGAGCAGATCGAGGACGTGCTGGGCCAGCTCTCCGAGCAGGGCATCAACGTCGTCGACAACGAGGATCCGGAAGCGGCCGGCGAGGAGCGCGCGGCGCGCGGCAAGGACGGCGAGGAAGAGGAAGCCGAGGGCGGCGATCTCGTCGAGCAGGCGCGCTCGGCCCTGCCGGTCGAGACCAAGCGCAACCTCGAGCCGACCGAACGTACTGATGATCCCGTGCGCATGTACCTGCGCGAGATGGGCTCGGTCGAGCTGCTCTCCCGCGAGGGCGAGATCGCGATCGCCAAGCGCATCGAGGCCGGGCGCGAGGCGATGATCGCCGGGCTCTGCGAGAGCCCGCTCACCTTCCAGGCGATCATCATCTGGCGCGACGAACTCAACGAGGCGAAGGTCCTGCTGCGGGACATCATCGACCTCGAGGCCACTTATGCCGGCCCGGACGGCAAGAACCCGCAGGTCGCCGCCGAGGGAGAGGGCGAGGGTGAAGCCGAAGGGCAGGGCGAGGCGCGGGCCGAGGGCGAGACCCCCTCGGACATGGATGACGACGACATCGAGAACAACGTGTCGTTGTCGGCCATGGAAGCCGAGCTCAAGCCGCGCGTGCTCGAGACCTTCGATTCGATCGCCTCGAACTACACCAAGCTGCGCCGCCTGCAGGATCAGGACATCGCCAACCGGCTCGAGAACACCAAGCTCTCGCCGGCGCAGGACCGCAAGTACAAGAAGCTCAAGGACGACATCATCACTGCGGTGAAGTCGCTCTCGCTCAACAACAACCGCATCGAGGCGCTGGTCGAGCAGCTCTACGACATCAACAAGCGGCTGATCTCGCATGAGGGCCGCCTGATGCGGCTCGCCGAGAATCACGGCGTCGCCCGCGACGAATTCCTGCGCCACTACCAGGGCTACGAACTCGATCCGCACTGGGTCGAACGGGTGGCCAAGCTCGGCGGCAAGGGCTGGAAGAACTTCACCGAGCGCGGCGCCGACAACATCTCGACGCTGCGCGAGCAGATCATCTCGCTCGCCTCCGAGACCGGCCTGGAGATCCAGGAATACCGGAAGATCGTCCACATGGTCCAGAAGGGCGAGCGCGAAGCCCGCCAGGCCAAGAAGGAGATGATCGAGGCCAACCTCCGGCTGGTGATCTCGATCGCCAAGAAGTACACCAACCGCGGCCTGCAGTTCCTGGACCTGATCCAGGAGGGCAATATCGGCCTGATGAAGGCGGTCGATAAGTTCGAGTACCGCCGCGGCTACAAGTTCTCGACCTACGCCACGTGGTGGATCCGGCAGGCGATCACCCGCTCGATCGCCGACCAGGCCCGCACGATCCGCATCCCGGTGCACATGATCGAGACGATCAACAAGATCGTCCGCACGTCGCGCCAGATGCTGCACGAGATCGGCCGCGAGCCGACCCCGGAGGAGCTGGCCGAGAAGCTGGCGATGCCGCTGGAGAAGGTGCGCAAGGTCCTCAAGATCGCCAAGGAGCCGATCTCCCTCGAGACGCCGATCGGCGACGAGGAGGATTCTCACCTCGGCGACTTCATCGAGGACAAGAATGTCGTCCTGCCGATCGACGCGGCGATCCAGTCGAACCTGCGCGAGACCACCACCCGGGTGCTCGCCTCGCTCACCCCCCGCGAGGAGCGCGTGCTGCGCATGCGCTTCGGCATCGGCATGAACACCGACCACACCCTCGAGGAGGTCGGCCAGCAATTCTCGGTGACCCGCGAGCGCATCCGCCAGATCGAGGCCAAGGCCCTGCGCAAGCTCAAGCATCCGAGCCGGTCGCGGAAGCTGCGGAGCTTCCTCGACAACTGAGGCAGCGGAGACAGCGAGACAGGCCCGGCAGGCGATCCGCCTCCCGGGCCTGTCTCGTTCGGGCCTATCTCGTTACTGCGGCGGCGCCACGATCCGCGCCACTGCGCGCCGCACCAACGGCAGCACGAGCAGCAGGGTCGGGAAGGCCACGAGCCACGAGAAGCCCCAGGCCCGGGGCCAGTGCCAGAGCATGTCCGGGGTGAACCCGATGCTGAGCAGGGTCGAGATGCCGGAGACGACGCAGGTCATCAGCACGGAGAGCAGAAAGGCGGTGACGAGCGGCGCGGACGAGGCGGGCAGGCGTCGCGCCGATGTGGAAGAGGTCATGGCACGTCTTTCGAATCGGGCAGCCTGCCCGGACGATGCAGCACGCGTCAGCCCGGCGGAGACTACCTGAGGGAGCGCGTGGCCTGACGTGAGACGCTGACGGCCGGCCAGGGCACAGCCCAGCGACGCCTTGGCCGATAGCAGACGCAAGGTCACATGCCAACCGGGCGGGCCGGTTGTCCGTCGCCCAGCCTTTCCGCAACCAAGCCTTGCCGTCCTGCGGCGCAACGCCCATCTCAGCGCCATGCACGACCAGCTTCGCCCCCATCCCGCTCCGACGCCCACGGCCGCGGCGGATGGATCGGAGGCGAGCGACATCCCGATCGGCCTCTTTCGCGATTGCGTCGCCCTGCGCGACTGGCTGCTCAGCGAGGGTGCGCGGCTGCCCGAATCCGGCGACCTCCTCGCCGGTATGGCCGAGCGGCTGAACGATCTCGGCGTGCCGGTCGACCGGGCCACCACCGCCATCGACGCGCTGCACTCGGATTATTCCGGCGTCGGCCGATTCTGGACCCGGGAGGACGGCGTCAGCTTCCGCCTGTTCCCGCATGGCGAGGTCACCGAGCAGGCGCTCGCCCGCAGCCCCTTCGCCCATGTCTACGCCACCGGCGAGTGGCTGATCCTCGACCTGCGCGAGACGCCGGACGACCGCTACAGCATCGTCCCGGAGCTGAAGGCGGCGGGCTACACCCACTACATCACCGTGCCGCTGTTCTTCACCAACGGCACCAAGAACGGCGTCACCTTCGCGACCCGCGACCCGCGCGGCTTCGGCGACGACGACCTGGCGATCCTGCGCTTCATCGTGCCGACCCTGTCGGCGGTGATGGAGATGCGCGGCCTCAACGCCCGCCTCGACCACGTGCTGCGGGTCTATGTCGGCGACGGGCCGCACCAGGCGATCCTGGCCGGCTTCATCCGCCGCGGCCAGGTCGAGCGGATCCGCTCCGCGATCCTCTTCGCCGACATGCGCGGCTACACCCATCTCACCGACGCGCTGACGCCCGAGGCCTCGGTCGAGCTCCTCAACACCTATTTCGACTGCCTGGTGCCGCCGATCGAGAGCGAGGGCGGCGAGGTGCTGAAATACATGGGCGACGGCCTGCTGGCGATTTTTCGCGAGAGCGGCGACGATCTCGGCGGTGCCGCGCAGGGCGCGCTCTCGGCCGCGCAGGCGGCGTTGCGCCGCGTCGAGGAGGCGAACCGCGCCGGGCGTTTTCCCACCCGCATCGAGGTCGGCATCGCGCTCCACCACGGCGAGGCGGCCTACGGCAATGTCGGGTCCGGCGCCCGGCTCGACTTCACGGTGATCGGCCGCGACGTGAACCTGGCGAGCCGGCTCGCCAAGCTCAACAAGATCCTGTCCGAGCCGCTCCTGATGTCGAAGCCCTTCGTCGACTTCCTGTGGGGCGACCCCGAGCTGCTCGGCACCCATCCCCTCGACGGCATCGCCGAGGAGATGGCGATCTACCGGCCGGGCAAGGGAGGGTGAAGGGACGGTCGAGGGGTGTTGACGACGGGCCCGTCGCCCGCCAAATACCGAGCGTTCCAGGGAGATCCCCGACAAGGGGCTGAGACACCGCTGGACCGCCGCCCTCGGGCCGGTCAGCGCGGAAATCCTTCGAACCTGATCCGGCTCATACCGGCGTAGGGATTGGACAGGGTCCTGGCGGACCCGCGCGCATCATCCGGCACTCGGGCGCAGTCCAATCTCTTCGGGCCACCGTGGAGACGAGGGTGCACGCGCAGACGATCGGACGGCGGGGCGGACCGGCCACGGATCCGGAGAGCGACCGGCTGCCGGAGCGGGCCCACGATGCGATCGATGTCGCGGTGATCGGCGCCGGGCTGATCGGCCTGTCGATCGCGTGGCGCCTGGCCAAGGCCGGTCTCGCCGTCGTGGTGATCGAGCGGGCCAAGGCCGGGGACGGCGCCAGCCTCGCCGCTACCGGCATGCTGGCCGCCGCCGCCGAGCACGAGCCCGGGGGCGAGGCCCTGCTGCCGCTCGGCCTCGCGAGCCAGCGCCTCTGGCATCCCTTTCGCGATGAGCTGGAGGCCGAATCAGGCCTGACCATCGATTATCGCCGCGACGGCACCTTCGTGATCGCGCTCGGCCGCGACGAGGTCGAGCGCCTGCGCTTCCGCCACGACTTGCAGCGCCGCGACGGCCTCGCCGTCGAGTGGCTGTCCGGCCCCGCCATCCGCGCCCGCGAGCCGGGCCTGCGCCCCACCGTCACCGCCGGCCTGTTCTGCGCCGACGACCACCAGGTCGACCCGGCCCGCGTGATAGCCGCCCTGCGCCGGGCCTTTCGCACGTCCGGCGGGCGCCTCGTCGAGGAGACCACCGTCACCGCGCTCCTCCGGGAGGGCGGCCGGGTCACCGGCGTCGAGACGAGTGCGGGCACCGTGCGGGCCGGCACCGTCGTCCTCGCCTCCGGCGCCTGGGCCGGGGAGGGGACCCTGGTGCCGGACCTCGCCCTGCCGGTCCGCCCCCTCAAGGGCCAGTCGATCGCGCTGCAGATGACGCCTCGCAGCGGGTCTCTCGCCCACGTGGTCTGGACCGAGCAGGTCCACATGGCGCCGAAGGGCGACGGCTCGCTCATCGTCGGCGCCACCGTGGAGGAGACCGGCTTCGACCCGCACCTCACCGCCGGCGGCCTCTACGCCCTGCTGGAGGGCGCCCGCCGGGCGCTGCCGGGGGTGGAGGAGATGCGGGTGTCCGGAATCTGGAGCGGCTTTCGTCCGACCTCGGACGACGACGCCCCGATCCTCGGCGAGGCCCTGCCCGGCCTGGTGCTGGCCGTCGGCCACCACCGCAACGGCTACCTCCTGGCCCCGGTCACCGCCGAGGCCGTCTCCACCCTGATCCTGCGCGGCGAGACGCTGCCGGTGGCCGCTCCCTTCGGCCTCGCCCGGTTCGTGCCGCACCACTCACCTCGACGCGAGACCGCATGAAGCTCTTCGTGAACGGCGAATCCCGCGACAGCGAAGCCGCTACGCTCGATGCCCTCTGGCGCCAGGAGACCGCCGACCTGGACCTGCCCGGCCCACAGGGCTTCGCCATCGCGCTCAACGGCGCAGTGGTGCGCCAGCGCGACTGGGCGGCGACGGCGCTCGCCGAGGGCGACAGGGTGGAGATCGTGCGCGCGATGCAGGGTGGTTAGGGCGACGGCGGATCCGCCTGGCGCCCACCCCGTTCCGGGCCCGGAATGGGCGGAGACGTGCGACAGGGCGCGGGCCCGTGCCGCGAGGACGTCAAAATCCTCCGGTGCGCCACAAAGCCACCGCCGCCGCGACCAGCACGGCGATCCAGGCGCCGGCAACCAGCGTCAGGGTGCGCCGGCGGCCGGAGCGCGGCCGGTTGTCGTTGGCCGCGCGGCGCAGCCGCAGGGAGGCGGCGGCGTAGCCGTGGGTGGACGCCGCGATCGTGGCCGGGCGGGCAGGGGCGGTCTTGCGCAGGCTCGTCATGGCGATTCGTGCTCGTCGGACGACGATAGCACGCGTGCGCGGCGAACGTGAGCCGGCCGAACGACGCAAGCCGGCATGATACAAGTCGTCAGGACGACAACCGGGGCGAGAACGGGATCCGGCGCGCGGCGATCCGGGGGGCGTGATCGTCGATCCAGCGCGGGCTGAGCACGGCGCCGTCCTCGGTTACGATCCAGGGCAGGGCCTCGGGATCCTCCGCCTGCACGGCCGCCGCGAGGGCGGCGCGCAGGGTGGGATAGCGGCGCATCTCCCGCGGTCCCGGCGCACCTTGCGTGCCGTGCCACACCATCAGCTCGGCCGGACGCTCCATCTGCGGCTGCGACATCGTCGAACTCCTCTCGGCGCACCGAGGCTTGGTGAGCCGGGAGGAGCATGACGCGTCCGGTCTGAGGCGGCGCTTACCGGAGCATTGCAGTTTGGTAATGGGGCCCGCGTCACGATTCCGCCGGCGCCTCGCGGTGCGGCCGCAATTCCGGGGCGCCGAGCTCGGGCTCGGCCTCCACCACAGGCTCGGTCCGGCTCTCGGCCCGGCTGGTGTCGATGAACAGGCGGGCCTCGCCCTCGCCGAGCCCTAAGCTGCGCAGCGCGTAGAGTGCCATGCCGAAGCCGACCTCGCGCTCAGCCATCAGCACCAGGCCCACATTCTCCTCCTCGAGCTTGCGCCGCTCGGTGTCGCTGTGGGTGCGCACCACCGTGTCGATCCTCGGATTGGCCTCGCGGGCGATCTCGATCAGGCGACGGGCCTGATGCGCGTCCGGGCTCGCCACCACCAGCAGCCGCGCCCGCCCGATATCCGCCGCGTCGAGGATGCCAGGCGCGCTGGCATCGCCGAACACCGCCGCGATGCCGGCAGCGCGCAATTCCTCGACCCGGCGCCGATCGCGCTCCACCACCACGTAGGGCAGCTCCCAGGCGGCCAGCGCCTTGCCGATGGCGCTGCCGACCCGGCCGTAGCCGACCATCACCGCGTGGCCCTCGCGGCCCTTGTCATGGGCCGAGACCGCGATCTGCTCAGCCCCGCGCTCGAACCGGGCAGCCAGCGCCGGCCGCCCCTCGATGAACCGGGTGACGCGGCTCATGCCGGCGAAGATCAGCGGATTGAGGGTGATGGAGAGGAGGGAGCCGGCCAGGATCAGGTCGCGCCCTTCCGGCGGCAGCAGCTTCAGGCCGATGCCGAGGCTCGCCAGGATGAACGAGAACTCGCCGATCTGCGCCAGGCTCGCCGCGATGGTGAGCGCCGTCGAGAGCGGATGGCGGAAGGCCAGCACGATGGCGACGGCAGCCAGCGACTTTCCGACCAGGATCACCGCCAGGGTGGCGAGCACCGCCAGCGGCTCGCGCAGCAGGATCGTCGGGTCGAACAGCATCCCGACCGAGACGAAGAACAGGACCGCGAAGGCATCCTGCAGGGGCAGCGAATCGGCCGCGGCCTGGTGGCTGAGATCTGATTCGGCCAGCACCATGCCGGCGAAGAAGGCGCCGAGCGCGAAGGAGACGCCGAACAGCTCGGCCGAGCCGTACGCGATGCCGAGCGCCAGTGCGAGTACCGCCAGCGTGAACAGCTCGCGCGAGCCGGTGCGGGCGGCCTGGTCGAGGAGCCAGGGCACCACCCGGCGGCCGCCGGCCAGCATCAGCCCGGCGAAGGCCGCCACCTTGGCGAAGGTGAGCCCGAGGGTGAGCCAGATGTTGCCGTCGCCCGCGATGCCGTGCGCTGCGCCTGCGCTCTCGCCGCCCAGCGGCCCGGCGAGCGCCGGCAGCAGGACGAGGGCCAGCACCATCGCCAGGTCCTCGACGATGAGCCAGCCGACCGCGATGCGGCCCTTGTCGGAATCGAGGAGGCTTCGCTCCTCCAGCGCCCGCAGCAGCACCACCGTCGAGGCGACCGACAGGGCGAGGCCGAAGACGAGGCCGGCCCCGACGCTCCAGCCCCAGGCGACGCTCAAGGCCACCCCCATCAGGGTGGCGACGGCAATCTGCACGACGGCGCCGGGCAGCGCGATGGCGCGCACCGCCATGAGATCGCCGATCGAGAAGTGCAGGCCGACCCCGAACATCAGCAGGATCACCCCGATCTCGGCGAGCTGACCGGCCAGTTCCGCGTTGCCGACGAAGCCCGGCGTGTGCGGCCCGACCGCGAGGCCCGCCAGGAGATAGCCGACCAGCGGCGGGAGCTTCAACCGCTGCGCGAGCATACCGCCGACGAACGCGAAAACGAGCCCGAGGGCGATGATGGCGATCAGCTCGGAGGCGTGCGGCACGGTCGGGTCAGCTCCTTCGGAATTGAGCGCGCCGCAGGGGCAGCATCCACTCACCCGAAGTCTAGCAGCCTTTCCGGGTTCCCGCGGTGCTGCATCGCACCTAAAATCGCCGTCGCTCCCCGAAATCCTCGCATCCGGCGAGCGCCCTCGCAGGCGGGCGGATCAGCGCCCGAAGCGGGCGGATCAGCGTCCGAACGGCCGGCGGGCCGCGC
>JAEWKL010000134.1 GCA_023386115.1 Pseudomonadota bacterium | reverse complement strand
CCTCCGGCGAGGCCCCGGCGACGTCGACGGCGCGCACGGCGTAGCCGTCCATGGCCGAGGTCGAGAAGGGCGGCTGGGTGCGCAGCGCCCGCACGTCCTCGGCCAGGGTGCGGCCGGCCGCGGCCGTGATCGCGACGGATTCGGCCTCGACCGGGCGGACATCGGCGAGGATGCGCGCCAGCGCCTCGGCGACGGGAAGCAGCGGGCTCACGCCTGCACCTCCGGGCCGCAGGAAGTCTCCGGGCCGGATGAGGCCTCCCAGACACCGGAGCGGCCGCCGCTCTTGTGCAGGAGGCGTACGCCCTCGACCCGCATGCCCCGGTCGGCGGCCTTGACCATGTCGTAGACCGTCAGGCACGCCACCGAGACGGCGGTCAGCGCCTCCATCTCGACGCCGGTCGGGCCCTGCACCCGCACCTCCGCGGTGACGCGGATGCCCGGCAGGCTCTCGTCGGGCGCGCATTCCACACGGACCTTGGTCAGCAGCAGCGGATGGCAAAGCGGGATCAGCTCGTGGGTGCGCTTCGCCGCCATGATGCCGGCGAGCCGCGCGGTGCCGAGCACGTCGCCCTTCTTGGCATCGCCCTCGCGGATCAGCCGCAGGGTCTCGGGGTTCATCACCACCAGGCCCTCGGCGCGGGCGGCGCGGTCGGTCGCGGCCTTGTCGGTCACGTCGACCATGTTGGCGGCGCCGGCGGCGTCGAGATGGGTCAGGGTCGGCATGGCCTGGCTCCGGAAGAACGTCTCCGCGCTTAGCACGCCGGCCGCCGGCCCCGCCACGGCCTCAGGCGTCCAGGGCCGCGGTCTCGGCCGCGTCGAACACCCGGGAGCGCAGCAGGAAGCGCTGCCCGGACCCGTTCTCCAGCGAGAACATCCCGCCGCGGCCCGGCACCACGTCGATGATGAGCTGGGTGTGCTTCCAGAGCGCGTATTGCGGGCCGCTGATATAGAACTCGGCCCCGCCGATCGCGCCGAGATGCACATCGCCATCCCCGATTGCGAAATCGCCGACGGGGAAGCACATCGGCGCCGAGCCGTCGCAGCAGCCGCCGGATTGGTGGAACAGGATCGCGCCGTGCTCCCGGCGCAAGCGCGCGATCAGGGCGAGGGCCGCCGGAGTGGCGACGACGCGGGGTGGGGGCGCGGTCATGCGGGCGTCCTTGGCGTGAGGAGACGCGAAGAAGGTAATGGCGCGGGCATTCCCCTCTCCCCGCGGGCAGGGAGAGGAGAGATCCCGCGCCTGTTCTTTCACCGGAGTCCATGGAAGAGGCAGGGCACTGGCCTCGCCCCTGCCCGAACCCTCAGAAGAACCCGAGCTTCTTCGGCGAGTAGCTGACCAGCAGGTTCTTGGTCTGCTGGTAGTGGTCGAGCATCATCTTGTGCGTCTCGCGGCCGATGCCGGATTGCTTGTAGCCGCCGAAGGCGGCGTGGGCCGGGTAGGCGTGGTAGCAGTTGGTCCAGACGCGGCCGGCCTGGATCGCCCGGCCGAAGCGGTAGGCGCGGGTGCCGTCGCGGGTCCATACGCCGGCGCCGAGGCCGTAGAGGGTGTCGTTCGCGATCGACAGCGCCTCGTCGTCGTCCTTGAAGGTCGTGACCGACAGGACGGGCCCAAAGATCTCCTCCTGGAAGATGCGCATCCGGTTATGGCCGCGGAACACCGTCGGCTGCATGTAGTAGCCGCCGGCGAACTCGCCCTCCTTCACGGCGCGCGCGCCGCCCGTGAGGCATTCGGCCCCCTCCTGCCGGCCGATATCGACGTAGCTCAGGATCTTCTCCAGCTGCTCGGAGGAGGCCTGGGCGCCGATCATGGTCGCGGGATCGAGGGGCGAGCCTTGCGTGATCGCCTCGACGCGCCGGATCGCCCGCTCCATGAAGCGGTCGTAGATCGATTCGTGGACCAGCGCCCGGCTCGGGCAGGTGCAGACCTCGCCCTGGTTGAGGGCGAACATCGTGAAGCCCTCGAGCGCCTTGTCGAGGAAGTCGTCGTCCTCGGCGGCGACGTCCGAGAAGAAGATGTTCGGCGACTTGCCGCCGAGCTCCAGCGTCACCGGGATCAGGTTCTGCGCCGCGTATTGCATGATGAGCCGGCCGGTCGTCGTCTCGCCGGTGAAGGCGATCTTGGCGATGCGGGGCGAGGAGGCGAGCGGCTTGCCGGCCTCCAGGCCGAAGCCGTTGACGATGTTGAGCACGCCCGGCGGCAGCAGGTCGCCGATCAGCTCGGCCAGCAGCAGCACCGAGGCCGGGGTCTGCTCGGCCGGCTTGAGCACCACGCAATTGCCGGCGGCGAGCGCGGGCGCGAGCTTCCAGACCGCCATCAGGATCGGGAAGTTCCACGGGATGATCTGGCCGACGACGCCGAGGGGCTCGTGGAAATGATACGCCACGGTGTCGTGGTCGATCTCGGAGAGCGAGCCCTCCTGCGCCCGGACGCAACCGGCGAAATAGCGGAAATGGTCGATGGCGAGCGGGATGTCGGCGTGGGTGGTCTCGCGGATCGGCTTGCCGTTGTCCCAGGTCTCCGCCCGGGCGATCAGGTCGAGGTTGTCCTCCATCCGGTCGGCGATCTTGAGCAGGATGCGGGCGCGCTCGGCCGGCGCGGTGCGGCCCCAGGCCTCCTTGGCGGCGTGGGCGGCGTCGAGCGCGCGCTCGATGTCCTGCGCGTCCGAGCGGGCCACCTCGCAGATCACGCCGCCGGTGATCGGCGAGGTGTTCTCGAAGTAGCGGCCCGCGACCGGGGCGACCCACGCGCCGCCGATGAAGTTGTCGTAGCGGCCTGAGAACGGCGAGGCGGTCCTGGATTCGGCGAAGGCTTCCGGCTTGTTCATGTGTTCCTCCCAATCGCCCCGTGTCGGGATCATCCATGTCCTCGCGGGGCGTGGCGGGAGATCACTCGGCAGCGCGCGTGCCAGCCGGGCGCCGGCCGGGGGGCCAGGGCCCTCCAGGCACCGGCAAGCCTCTGATCGGCCTGCTCTTTCCCGGTCGCCTCGCGCGTCCTTCGACCAAAATCCGGGCCCCGCCGGCCGCAGCAGTTCTGGACCGGGCGCGCGACACCTGCGACACTTGTCGCAAACAGCGACACTCCGCCGATGCGGCGGCGAGACACGGGAGGCGAGCCGCGCATGCAGAGCCGCGTGACCACGCCCCGCACCCTGCTGGCCGCCCGGCGGCAAGCCTTCGGGCCGGGGGTGACGGAGCCGCCGCCGCCGATCCTGCGCTCCTGGGAGCGCTGCGCCGCCCTCGGGCTCGATTTCGTCCAAAAACCCCGGGTCGAGCCGCTGAGCGCCGCCGAGATGCGCACCGCCTTCGACCGCAGCGAGGCCCTGCGCCGGACCTGCCGGCCCGAGATCGAGGCCCTGCACGCCGACGCGCAGGCGACCGGCGGCCTGGTGATCCTCACCGATGCCGACGGGCTGATCCTCGACACCCTCGGCAGCGATTCCTTCGCCGGCCGCGCCGCGCAGGTGGCGCTCCGCCCCGGGGTGCCCTGGAGCGAGAGCCTGACCGGCACCAACGCCATCGGGACCGCCCTCGTCGAGCGCCGCCCCGTCGAGGTGCGGGGGGCGGAGCATTATTTCGAGCCGCACCGCATCCTGAGCTGCGCCGCCATGCCGATCCTCGGTCCGGACGGCACGGTGCTCGGCGTCCTCGACCTGACCGGCCCGGCGGCGATCCACCAGGGCCACGCCCTCGGGCTGGTCGGCCTCGCCGTCTCGGCCATCGAGCACCGCCTGCTCGACGCGGTGCCGCCGGGCTGCGAGGTGCTGCGGCTGCACCGCGATCCCGGCCTGCTCGGCACCCCCCGGGAGGGAATCCTGGTCTTCGAGGGGCGCCGCCTCGTCGGCGCCAACCGGCACGGGCTGGCGCTGCTCGGCCTCGGCTGGGGCGATCTCGGGGCCGAGCATGGCGTCGGCCATGGCGCCGCCGCGACGCCCGGCCTCCTGGCCCTGCGGGACGAGGCCGGGACGCCGCT
This sequence comes from Pseudomonadota bacterium, assembly GCA_023386115.1. GTDB lineage: Bacteria > Pseudomonadota > Alphaproteobacteria > Rhizobiales > Beijerinckiaceae > Methylobacterium. The sequence goes on along the minus strand of JAEWKL010000134.1, from coordinate 1,712 downwards.
CTACGGCCGCCTCCAGGGCGCGCCGGCCCCGATCAGGCGCCGGCTCCCGGTCGAGCCGGCGCGGCAGACCGTCGAGGGACCGATCCTCGATCCCGCCACCGAGAAGCTCCTCGCCCGCGCCGTGCGCCTGATCGACGCCGACATCCCGGTGGTGGTCGAGGGCGAGACCGGCACCGGCAAGGAGGTGTTCGCCCGCGCCGCCCACGCGGCCTGCGCGCGGGCGCAAAAGCCCTTCGTGGCGGTGAACTGCGCGGCATTGCCCGAGACGCTGATCGAGGCGGAATTGTTCGGCTACGAGCCCGGCGCCTTCACGGGGGCGGCGCGCCACGGTGCCAAGGGCCTTCTGCGCCAGGCCGAGGGCGGCCTGCTCTTCCTCGACGAGATCGGCGACATGCCGCTCGCCCTGCAATCGCGCCTGCTGCGGGCCCTGCAGGAGCGGGAGGTGCTCCCGGTGGGTGGCACCCGTCCGGTGCCGGTCGATTTCGCGCTGATCTGCGCCACCCATCGCGACCTGTCCCGCATGGTCGAGGAGGGCGCCTTCCGGGCCGACCTCTATTACCGCATCGCTCCCTACCGGGTGCGGCTGCCAGCCTTGCGCGAGCGGCAGGACCGCCTCGCCCTGGTGCGGGCGCTGTGGGCCCGGACCGACGGCCCGTCCCGCCGGGTCGACCTGTCGCCGTCCTGCGAGGCGGCGCTCGCCGAGGCGGAATGGCCCGGCAACCTGCGCCAGCTCGCCGCCTGCCTGAAGGCCCTGGCCGCGCTCGCCGAGGCCGGGGAGAGCCTGGGCCCGGAGGACCTGCCCGAAGGCGTGGCCGGATGCCGGACCACCCCCCGCCCGGATCCCGCGCCCCGATCGGCCTCCGGAACCGGCCGGCTCGACACCCTGGCGCATGAGGCGATGCGCGCAGCCCTGGCGGACCATGGCGGCAATGTCAGCCGGGCGGCACGCAGCCTCGGGATCAGCCGCAGCACGCTCTATCGGCGATGCTTGACGGAGCGGGCGAGGACGTCAAGTTGAAGCGGCTCGCACAGCGGCATATCGATTCTATGCACGAGATTTATATTACAATTTCGCCTTCGTCATCACATTAGGCGGGGAAGTTATCAGATCCGCTCGGCTCTTCGTCCCCGGCGGAAGGCGGTCCGCTCCGGGACCGGTCCGGTGCCAGGCCCAGAGGGGCAATCGATTCGCCGGCCCTGACCTCCGCGGACGCACGTCACACCGACGAAACGGCCGCCAACCACCCGACCTTGCCCATTTTATTAATTTCCATCGAACATCTTACATTTTGCTACCCTAAAGTCAACGGTTCGAATGGAGCATTCGCGCTTCGATTGCACCCAATCCAGGCCGCGATCGTTGCCTCTGTTCTGTATAAATTCCTATTCTCTCCCGCTCGCGTGAGGACCCGATCCTTGTCCCTCAAATCCAAGTTGATCACCATCATCGTGGTGCTGTCGTGCATCGCGCTCGGCATGTTCGGGCGCGAACTGCTGCGGTCGCGGCAGGTCTGGATGACGTCGGAGCAGGTCGCGCGCCTGGCGAAGATCGACGAACTCCTGCTCAACGCCATGGGGTCGCTGCGCTACGAGCTGAGCTACGAGATCGGGGTGCTGAAGCTCGAGGGCGAGGCCGCGACCGCGGCGGCGGCCCGGCTCGCGACGCGGCGCGGCGAGGTCGATCGCGGGATCGCCGAGGCGCTCGACCGCCT
>JAEWKL010000893.1 GCA_023386115.1 Pseudomonadota bacterium | reverse complement strand
CCGCTCGCTTGGGCGCGGCGGCGATGCCCGTCGCCGTCGACGTCGCGGACCCGGACTCCGTCGCCGCGATGATGGCGGCGATCCTCGCCGCCCATGGCCGCGTCGACATCCTGGTCAACAATGCGGGGATCGGCGCCAACACGCCGTTCCTGGAGACGAGCCTCGCCGACTGGAACCGCATCATCGGGGTCAATCTCACCGGCGCCTTCATGGTGGCGCAGGCCTGCGCCCGGGAGATGGTGCGCACAGGCGGCGGCAAGGTCGTCAACATCGCCTCGCTGTCGGGCCAGCGCGGCGGCAACGGCCGGGCCGCCTACGGCTCGGCCAAGGCGGGTCTCGAACTGCTCACCAAGGTGATGGCGGTGGAGCTCGCTCAGGCCAACATCAACGTCAACAACATCGCGCCGGGTGCGATCGAGACCGAGATCGCCAAGGCGATGCACGACCGGGCGACGCGGGCCGCCTATGCCGCCCGCATCCCGATGACCCGCTACGGCACGCCGGAGGAGATCGCCGATGCCGCGGTCTTCCTGTGCTCCGACGAGGCCCGCTACATCCACGGCCATACCCTCAACGTCGACGGGGGTTTTCGCGAGGCGGGCTTGATGTTCGAGCGCGACGCGGGCTGACCGGCGGCGAGGTGTGACCGCGTCCTACGCGACCGGCCCGGCCGCGACCGCAGCCGACCACGGCGAGGCGACGTCGCTGCACCCGGCGGCCTCGCCGCCCTCCGCCCGCACGAAGTTCGGGCAGGCGAAGTTGATCGGCAGGACGCCGTGCTCGACGACAGCGAGCGGGCCCGACGCGGCGAGCGCGTCGCGCACCACCTGAGGGAGCCGGGCATCCGCGCTCGTCCCGTCCGGGCCCGAGACGTCGATGCGCGGCGCATGGGCCGCCGCCTGCGGATCCATCCCGAAATCGATGAGGAAGGCGAGGGTCTGGTAGACGCTTGCCAGGATGCGCCGTCCGCCGGAGGAGCCCGCGGCGATGCGGGGGCCGTCGCCGCTGCGCGGCGTCACGATGACCGGGCACATGTTGCAGAGCGGGCGTGCGCCGGGGGCGATCGGGTTGGCGCTGCCGGGGCGCGGATCGAACCACATCACGCCGTTGTTCATCAGCACGCCGGTCGTCGGCAGCACGACCCGGCTGCCCATCGAGGAGAGCAGCGTCGTCGTCATCGACACCAGCATCCCGTCCCGGTCGACGACGGTGAGGTGGGTCGTGCAGGTCTCGGCCGGCTCCCGGGCCGCGCCCAGGCCCGCGAGGCGCCTGGCATAGGCGTCGCGCATCACGGTCGAGAGCGCGGCGAACCAGGCGGCGTCCGGGGCACCAGCCCGCGGCACGTCCGCCATGCCGGCCACGACCTCGGCGAGGGTCGGCGCCGCGGTGAGCCCGCCCGCCGTGTGGACGAGGTGGTCGTCGCGCCACGGGATCGTCGGCGCGTCGCGTAAGCCCGCGCGGCAGGAGGCCAGATCCTGCCCGTCGATGACGCCGCCGAGGGCCGCGATGTCGGCGACGAGGTCGCGGGCGATCCCGCCCTCGTAGAAATCGCGCAGGCCGGCTTGCGCCAGCCGCTCCAGCGTCTCGGGCAGGCGGCCGAGCGGCCGGAAGCCGGGCGTGCCCTGATAGGGCGGGACCGGCGGGAGCCCGTCCGGCAGGTAGATCCGCGCGCTCTCGTCGTAGAGCCGCAGCACCGAGGCCGAGGAGGCGACCTTCAGGGTCGTGTACCAGTCCAGGGCGAGGCCCCGGCGCGCCAGCGCCAGCGCCGGCGCGAGCAGGTCCGCGACCGGGCGGCCGGTCCCGAACGCCTCGTGCAGCCTGGCATAGCCCGCGACGGCCGAGGGGATGCAGAACGAGAGCGGCCCGTGGACGTTGCGATCCTCCACCACCTCCGGCCAGGTGAACAGGTCGCGCTTCTCCCTACCGGTGAGGGGATAGTCGGCGCCCCGTGTGTTGCGGCTCGAGACCGGTCGGAAATCGACGACCGTCGCCCGCGCTGCCCCGGGCGGCAGCACCAGCGCGAAGCCGATGCCGCCGAGCCCGCTGTTCCAGGGCTCGACCGCCGCCAGCGCGAAGGCGGTGGCGAAGGCCGCATCGGCGGCATTGCCGCCCGCCGCCAGGATCGCCGCCCCGGCCTCGGCAGCCTCGCGGTTCTGTGCCACCACGATGCCGTCCCGACCCGACGCCACCGGCTTCGTCACGGTCCCGACTTGCGTCCGATAGGCCCTGGTGTCCTGAGCCGGCATCCTCATGTCCTCCCGAGATCCGTCATTCCCGCGGCCTGTGTCGCATCGGCCAAGGATGACCGGTCGGAGGCGGGCCGCCAAGGGCCGATCAAGGGCGGAGCGACAGCCGTGGCGCAGTCTCATCGTGCCCCGTCTCGGGGCGAGGCGTCGGCAACGGCTCGGTGGGCGCGTCGATCCCGCGCGGCCTCGCCGCGAGGCCGCGCGTGGAGTGCCGTGAGAGCGTCCCTGTGGGGGCTTGCGACGATGCCCGGCCCATCGCCGCCGCGAGCCGGACTTCGGGACGATCCGTCGGGTCCTGAGCGACGCCGCATGCCGGCCATGCCGGCCCTCGCGGCGTTGCGGGCGCCGTTACCCTTCGGTCGGGGTTCCGGACTTGCGCGGGCGGCCACGGCGCGCGGGTGCTGCGGGCTCGGCCTGCGCCTTTCGCGCCGCCGCGCGCTCGCGCCGGATCTGGCCGAGGCCGAGGCTCTTGGCGAGTTCGGATCGCTGGGCGGCGTAGCTGGCCGCGACCATCGGGTAGTCGAAGGGCAGGCCGAACTTCTGCCGGTACTCGTCCGGCGTGTAGCCACGCGTCGTGAGGTGGCGCTTCAGGCTCTTGTACGGCTTGCCGTCGAGGAAGCTCGTGATGTGGTCCGGCGTCACGGATTTCCGGATCTGCGCGGCGGTGACCTTGTGGTCTTCCTCCGGCTCCTCGGTCGGCTGCCCGAGACTGACCAGCGTTGCGTGTATCGATGCAATCAGCCCGGGAAGATCTGCGGTTCGAACGTTGTTATTCGACACGTAGGCGCCGACGATATCGCTCGTCAGCTCGATCAACGGAGAGGTGAGGGTGGCCGCGTCGTCCATTTTTTCTTCCAAATAACCAACCTCCCTCGTGATGGGCGCCGGCCGTTCCGGGGTCAATCGGTAAGATCGAACGATCAGCATATAAAATTGCCTGGCGGGTGAAATTTGCGACGATCAAGATTGCGAACGGCCGCGTAACACCGGGTTGATCGATGGCGGGATAGACAGAATGACGGTTTCGAGACGGCCGCATCGCCCGAACCGGTGCGTCCGCTGGCCGACGATGCGCCGTCGAGCCCGTACGGCCCCGCTCGAACCCGGGGCCGCAAGCGGCGTTCGCTGACGGATGCGTTGCGGGAGCAGCAGCCATGGATGTCGGACGGAAGTCGGGGCGCCTCGGACGGGTGGTCGAGGTCGGAATTCGCGGGCAGGCCCGTTACGCCCGGATGGCGAGCGGCGAGACGATCTGGTGGGGCTCGGAGGAGGATGTGCCGGACCGGGTCGCCCTGGCGGCAGCCTCTCTATGCGATGCCGCCGAGCGCGGACGCCCCGCGGTGCGCGGGCCGGGAACGGCCTGAAGCTCCGCGCGACCGCGGTCGTCCCCTGCCGGCTGCCGAAGGCACCGCCATCTGCGGCCACGGCGGATCCGGTCGCTTTGGCGGAGACCACGGGGGTCCGATAGCGCCGCGCCGTCGAACCGCCGCGGTGGGAGGG
>JAEWKL010000857.1 GCA_023386115.1 Pseudomonadota bacterium | reverse complement strand
GGGCGGCGCAGCCGCGCAGCCAATTCTCGAAGCGCGCCCGATCGAGGTGCCAGCCCGGCCCGTCGGGGTCGCGGACGGCGTCGACCGAGACCGGATCCGGCCCGCCCCAGAGGCTGTCGGCCCCGTGGCAGGGTGCGTGGCCCTGCGCCAGGAATCCCTCCCACAGGCCCATGTCGCGCAGGAGCCGCCGCGCCGCCGCCGGCAGCGCCTCGCCGATGCGAGCGGCTCCCGGCATGCGGGGATCCGCCCGGTCCAGCACCAGCGTGCGGCAAGAGGGGGCCAGCAGCGACGCCGCGGCGGCGCCGGCCGGGCCGGCCCCGATCACCACGATGTCGGCGGCGAGGTCCGTCGTCGTCACGGCGGCTCCCGACCCGGTCAGCGGTGCCGGTGCGGCGGCAGGCGGCGCACCTTGTCGATGTCGGACAGGTCCGTCACCTCCGGGTCGGGCGCGGCGCTCCGCTTCAGGAGGCGGATGCCGGGCTTCGCCGGGACGGTGAGGTCCTGCACCTCCATGACGGGTGGGAAGGCGCCGTCCGCGGGGCCCGGCCGGCTCTCCACCACGCCCATCTTGTCGAAATGCCCGATCATCGTGTTGATCTGCGTGACGTAGGTCGCCGCGAGGTCGAGCGGGGCGTTCCAGTCGGCCCGGCGGGCGAAGGCGGCCGTCCGCTCCGCCAGCGGCCGGTGCTCGTCCCGGACGATGTCGTAATCCTCCCGCGTGAGAACCTGGTTCGGCACCCGGGCGGGCCAGAAGGTCGGCACGTAGGGATCGTAGGCCTTGTCGTAGCCGGAGCGGCAGCTCGCCGTGTCGCATTGCCAGGGCACGGCCATCCAGCGGGTCAGGCCGCCGGCGATCTGCGCCCCGAGGCAGCCATCCGGAGCGAGCGCCCGCGCATAGGTCAGTGCCATGCCGTAATCCGGCTCGACCCACCCGGCCGGCGCGTGGGCGAACCGGAACGGCGCGCGGTACATTCCGATGTGGCGCACCGGCCAGGTCACCTCGCAGCCCGGATGGAAGGCGTCGGCGAGGCAGAAATCGAGGGCGGCCTTGGTCAGGGTGTCGCCCTGCCGGGCGAGCGGGACCTCGTCGAGGGTGCGGGGAACCGGCCGGTTCGGATCGTGATCCGCGTCGAAGTCACCCTTCGCCCACTGGCCCAGCTGGGCGATCTGCAGGTCGCTCAGGCTGCTGTTCTGGCGCGGCGAGAGGGCCGGCGGGTTGTTCATGGCGTCGCCGTAGAGCCACGGCCAAGGCACCGGCGACCAGCTGTCGCGGGTGTCGGACTGGGTCAGGCTGCCGGGGCGGAACTGGTTGGCCAGAACCCGGCGCCATTCCGCGTCGGACGGGTCGGGCGAGGCGAGGCGCGCGATCGTCTCGGGGGTGAGCGCGAACACGCCCATCCAGCCGAAGCCGGCGGCGAAGCCCTGATTGACCCATTGCAGGCCGGCCATCCGCTCGAAGATCGGCAGGATGTCATGGGTGAAGGACGGACGTTTGGGCTTGCGCAGCCAGCGATTCGCCACCGCGACGTCCCGCATCAGGTCCCACAGCGTGCGGACCGACTTGCGGCACGGACCGTAATTCGGCGGGGCCACCACGATCCAGGCGGGCTCCACGGGCAGGGAGCGACCGCCGAGCCGGACGGTGGCGGTCACCGGGCCGTCGGCGACGTCGTCGTGCCAGCCGTCGTTGTTGGCGAAGGTCACCGCCATCGCGCCCGTCGAGGACGCGGATGCGCCGTGGCCGCCCAGGACGACGAGGCGCCCGGCCTCGTCGGTCAGGATCGACCCCAGATAGACCGGGCTGCCCATGAAGGTCCCGTCGTCGAAGCGCTGCTCCGGCTGCCCGCGGCCGGAGATCGTGCGCGCCCGCGGGGTGATCGCCAGGGCCGCCCGGTCGCTCTGCAAGGGATTGCGCAGGGTGGTGGCCGTCGCGTCCGGTTCCCAGGACTCGGGGATGTCGAGCGCCAGCTGGAAGCCGTACCAGGCCGCCTTGGTGTTGGCGAGCTGCACGGTCCAGGTGATCTCGGCCTCGGAGCCGGTCAGCTCGCGCACGATCGTCCCCGCCGCGTTGAGGCCGTAGACCCGGAACCGGGCCGCCTCGCGCTTCAGGGCCCCGTCCCGGTCCCGGTAGGAGCCGGGCGGCAACGGCAGCGGGTCCGGCACTTCCGGTCCGAGATACCACTTGGTCTCGCTGTTGCCGACGCGGGCGATTCCGATCGACGGATAGATCGCTGCCGAGACGACGGTGTCGTCGCCGTGCGCGGAGGAACCGGAAGCCACTGTCATGTCCGTCGACCCTGCTGGGTTGACCCTTGCGTCCCTCGGGGACGAATCGGCGCCCTCCGAGTCATAGACCTTGCGTGCGGTCGTGGCATGAACCGAATCCGGATTTCTGTTCCTCGGATTCACATCTATGAGAAAAATTTTTCTTGATACCGCAGTCGTTTTCTGCGTCGATTTGATTCGACAGCAACGTCACTGTCTGCCGTTAACGCGTGAGATCATGGAATGGAACGTCGCAGTCCGGATCTATGCCTGTCTTGAAACTCCATCGATCATCCAATGATGGAGATCCCCGGCGAGGCATCGGCCGCGCTGCGGCGCTTCGCAGCGCGGACCGGCCGGTGACGCAGGCGGATCGGGCGCGGGGTCACACGACCACGGCAACCCTCGCTCCGTCCATGGTGAGCGTCACGCCCGTGACGTAGCTGGCCTTCGCGGAGGCGAGGAAGACGACCGCCGCGGCGATCTCCTCCGGCTCGGCCATGCGCCCGAGCGGGATGCCGGCCTCCGCCCGCGCCTGGGCCTCGTCCACCGCGATGCCCTGCAAGGCCGCCTCGGCCTGCATCCCCTCCGCCACCCGGTCGGTCCGGGTGAGGCCCGGGCTGACGCCGACCACCCGCACGCCGCTGCCCGCATAGGCCTGCGCCAGCCCGGCCGTCGCCAGCCTCAGGGCCGCGTTGGCGGCGCCGCCGGCGATGTGGGTCGGGGCCGCGACCCTGCCGCCGCTGCCGAAGACGTTGACGATCACGCCGGTGCCGCGGGCGGCCATCCGCTTCACCGCCGGATCGAAGACGTTGACATAGGTGAAGAGCTTGGCGTCGAAGGCGGCCCGCCAGCGGTCGGGCGAGAGGTCGCCGGGCGGCACGCGCCGCGCCGCCCCGGCGCTGTTCACCAGCACGTCGATCGGCCCGAGTTCCGCCTCCAGGGTATCGAGGGCGGCGAGCGCCTGCGCCGGATCGACGAGGTCGGCGGCATAGCCCGCGACGGGACCGAGCGCGGCGCGGGCGCGGTCGAGGGTGCCTTGCGAGCGCGAGACGATCCCGACCCTCGCGCCCTCGTCGAGGAAGGCGCGGGCGCAGGCGAGGCCGATCCCCTTCGAGCCGCCGGTGATCAGCACCACCTTGCCGTCGAGTCCGAGCTGCATCGTGTGTCCTCCCGATGGTTGTCGCCAGTCCGCAGCAGGTCGCCCCGCCGTCAGTAGGTGTCGGCCAGGTAGGCCGCGATGGCCTTCGCCTCGGCCTCGTCGATCGGCGCGTGGTAGACCTTGATCATCTTGGTCACCTCGGCGTCCCAGAACGCCCGGCCTTTGCCGGGCGGCTGCATCGCGATGTAATCGACCGAGTGGCAGGCCGCGCAGTTGCCCTGCGCCGCCGCGAAACCGTCAGCATGGGTGCCGGCCTTCGGCGCCCGCAGCTCTGCCGTGGGCTCCGGCAGGTCGTAGCTCCGGGGGGCCGCGAGCGCGCCACCGGCGAGGACGACGGCCACGGCGGCGAGGGACAGGTGCTTCATCATCGTCGAGCCTCCCGATCAGGCCGCATGGATGCGGGTCGTCTCGACCCCGTTGCGCAGATAGCCGGCGGGGTTCCAGCGCGATTCCATCGGCTGGGTCGCGCCGTCATGGCCGGTCGCCCGCACCCGGATCGCATGCGCGCCCGGCGTCAGGTCGAGGCTCAGGCTCCAGGGCCGGAAGGCGAAGCGGCCGAGATCCTCGCCGAGCCGCGCCTCGGTCCAGCTCCGCCCGTCATCGGCCGAGACCGCGACCGAGCGGATGCCCGACCCGCCGTCGAAGGCGATGCCGCGCAAATCCGTGCGGCCGGCCGCCACGCGGGCGCCGTCCGTCAGGTTGGTCAGGAAGGAGCGGATGGTGAAGCGGTTGATCGGCACGGTCTTGTCCGGCACCTTGCCGGGCTCGGTGCAGGCGCAGTCGTTGTCCGGAATGCGGTAGGCCGACGTCATCCAGAATCCGTCGAAGGGCTTGTCGAGGACCGTGATGCTGTCGAGGTGCTTGACCCAGTAGGTGCCGTAATAGCCCGGCACGACGAGCCGCAAGGGATAGCCGTTGAGCCAGGGCAGGTCTTCGCCGTTCATCGCGAAGGCAAGCATCACCGTGCCGTCGCGGGCATGGTCGACGGAGAGCGACTTGGCGAAGTCCGGCGTCTCCGGGAGGACCGGGCCGTCGAGCCCCGAGAAGGCGACCTCGACCGCGCCGGCCTTCACCCCGGCCCGGTCGAGCACGGCTTTCAGCGGCACGCCGGTCCAGCGGGCGCAGCCCATGGCGCCGTTGGCGAGCTGGCCGCCGGCCACGCGGGGGACGAAGAAGCCGCGCGAATTGCCCGAGCACTGGTTGACGGCGACGATCTCGGTCGTGGGCATCGCCTTGAGCGCGGCGAGGGAGAGCGCGAGCGGCGTCGCGACATGGCCCCTCAGGGTGAGCCGGAAGGTATCCGGATCGATCGTCGTCGGGATGTCGGCGAGGTGGTAGCGGACGAAGAAGGCGTCGTTCGGGGTGATCGGGCCCTCGTCGAAGACCGAGAACGGCGTCTCCAGCTGCGGCGGCCGGGCGGTCGTCTGCAAGAGCGGGCGCTTGCCCGGATAGGCCACCAACGGCCGCTCGCCGTTGCCGAAGGGCAGCGTGACCGTCTCGCCCGCCAGGGCGCGCCGAGATCCGAAACCGACGCCCCCGAGGCCGGCGCCCCCGAGGCTCGCCAACCCGCCGAGACCGATCCGGCCGATGAGGCTGCGTCTGTCGAGCATGTCGTTCCTCTCCCGTCGCGACCCGATCTGGCAGCGTCGCGCCGGGACGATACTCCCGTTGCGGGCGATTCATCCCCCTCGGATGAAAAATCGTCACGTGCGCCGAGCGGTCGGCGACGCCTCGCGTCCGGAAACCGGGCGACCCGGACCACTCTCGCCATCGTGGACGGCGCTCACAGGCCAAGAGGGAGAGCGATCCGGGACAATCCGGCAATGGAACAGGGAAGATTTACCAAGTCGCCATCGCTGCAATCTGAGATTTTCCTGAGGAATTTCGGATCACTCACCGGGCAATCTGTAGCAACAAGGACACAAAGATGGGGAAACGTTTGAGCGTCCCCTCAAGACAGGGTGTCGGAAGGCCTTGAAGCGTGCTTACCCTGGCCGCGTCGTCGCGCCTGTCGCTGGGAAAGGTGCGACGGGAAAAGCCATCACGCGGATGATGATCCGCGCGGTCTGCTTCGTCTTGACGACAGCCATCTCAACATCGGGAGGTCGGTGCGATGCCGGTTTTCAACAATACCGTCTACGGTGCAGGCTTCGTCGCGACGGATGACGGAGCCCCCTCGGCCGGATTCGGCCTCGACGATGTCTCGACATCGAGCATCACGGTGACCGGCACGGTCACCAAGGCCGGCGATACCGTCCAGGCGACCGGCATCTTCCCGGCCGAGAGCGCGTCCACGACCAAGACGCTCTATGCGACGCAGTACGATTCGCCGAGCATGATCCAGTTCACGGACAGCCCGACCAAGCCGACCACACGCTACGTGTTCTCGAACACGACGCTGGCCCCACGCCAGCGCGTCAGCTTCGACAGCAACAACACTCCGACCGACTATGCGCCGGTCTGCTTCGTCACTGGGACCCGCATCCGCACCGCGCGGGGCGAGGTGGCGGTGGAGGACCTGCGGGTCGGCGACCGGGCCGTGACCGCGTCGGGCGCCCTGCGGCCGGTCATCTGGATCGGGCACCGTAGCCTCGACGGTGCCGGCAAGACCCTGCCGCAAGCCCAGCAGCCGATCCGCATCCGCGCCGGCGCCTTCGGTCCCGGGCTGCCGGTCCGCGACCTCTCCCTTTCCCCGGGCCACCCGGTGCTCGTCGGGGCCGATGCGGAGGGTCAGGGCGGCCACCTCGTGCCGGTGATGGGCCTGATCAACGGCACCAGCATCGCCCGCGAGCCGGCGACGGCCGTCACCTACTGGCATGTCGAGCTCGACAGCCACGACATCCTGCTCGCCGAGGGCCTGCCCGCCGAGAGCTATCTCGACTGGGGCGACCGGCCGTTCTTCACGGAGGCCTCCGACCACGCCCTGCACAACCCGGACTTCGTGGTTCCGGGCCTCGCCGCCCGCTGCCGGCCGGTGGCGGTCGACGGGCCGGTGGTCGAGGCCGAGCGGGCGCGCCTGTCGGGCGTGTTCGCCGC
>JAEWKL010000810.1 GCA_023386115.1 Pseudomonadota bacterium | reverse complement strand
TCCCGGGTTCTCGCCTTCGGCGAGCCCCGGGATGACGCAGAGCAAGGTAGTGTATTCGTTAGATCGACCGAGCCGGTCGATCGAGCAGGCCCTCACGCCGCATCCGGCCGGGCCGGCGCATCGGCCGCCGCCGCCCCGGCGAGGTGGCGCCCGGCGATGTAGCCGAAGGTGAGCGCCGGCCCGAGCGTGATGCCGCCGCCCGGATAATTGCCGCCCATGATGCTCGCCATGTCGTTGCCGGCCGCGTAGAGGCCGGGGATCGGACGGCCCTGCCCGTCGAGCACCCGGGAATGCCCGTCGGACTTGAGGCCCGCGAAGGTGCCGAGATCGCCCACCACCACCTCGACGGCGTAGAACGGGCCGGTCGCGATCGGCGCGAGGCACGGATTGGGCGTGAACTCCGGATCGCCGTTGAAGCGGTTATAGGCGGTCGAGCCCTTGCCGAAGGCTTTGTCCTCCCCGGTCCCGACGTCGCGGTTCCAGGCGGCGACGGTCTCCTCCAGACCCGCCGGGTCGATGCCGGCGTTGCGGGCCAGCTCCGCGACGGTCCGGCCGGTCTTCAGGTAGCCGGAGCGGATGTTCGGCCCGACCGGGACCGGGAAGGGTTTGACGAAGCCGAGGCCGAAGCGCGTCAGGAACGGCTTGTCGACGATCAGGAAGGCGCGGGCCGCCTCGCCCCTCGCCTTCGCGGCGAACAGCGCCTGCACGAAGTCGTGGTAGGAATTGGCCTCGTTCACGAAGCGCCGGCCGTTCGGCAGGACGGCGATCAACCCGGGCTTGGCGCGGTCGATGAAGTGCGGGAAGACGCCGAAGCCGCCGCCCTTGCGCGGCACCCGCGACACCGGCACCCAGGCGGCGGCGTTAGGATAGCGGTCCTCGACGACGGCGCCTGCCTCCTCGCCCAGGCGCAGGCCGTCGCCGGTATTGCCCGAAGGCGCCGGCGAGACATGTCCGCCCGAGACTTGGCCGCCCGAGACTTGGCTATTATCGTCCCGGTCGTGCGGGAAGAAGGCCCGGCGGCGCGCCTTGTCCTGCGGGAAGCCGCCGGCGGCCAGAACCACGCCGCGCCGGGTGCGGACCGTCACGGTCCCGCCATCCTTGCCGATCGTCGCGCCGCGGACCGCGCCGTCCTCGACGATCAGCCCGGTCGCCGGCGCGCTGGTCCAGACGTCGACGCCGAGATCGAGGGCGCTGCGGAAGAGGCGGGCGGCGAGCGCGTTGCCGTTCGTCAAGAGCATGCCGCGCCCGCTCTTGAGGAGGTCGCGGGCATGGGAGGCGAGGCGCTTGCCGACATAGAGGGCCGAGGTGAGCGAGCGCGTCACGTTGAAGAAGTGCTTCAGCTCGGGGCCGGAGCCGATCATCAGGCCGACGAAGGTCAGTTCCGGCAGCGGCGGGCGCAGCCGCTTCAGTTCGTCCCCGAGCGCCTCGCCGCGAAAATTCTGCGCCTTGATCGAGCGCCCGCCGGAGCGCCCGCCCGGGGCCGTCGGATGGTAGTCGGAGAAGGCCGAGGCCGCCTCGAAGGTCACGGCCGTCCGGGTCTCGAAGAACGCGACCGCCTCCGGCCCGTTCGCCAGGAAGGCCTCGACGCAGTCCGCGTTGAAGTGGTTGCCGGCCTCGTGGCGCAGGTAGGTGCGGGCCGCCTCGACGCTGTCCTGGATGCCGTCGCGCCGCGACACGGGGTTGTTCGGCACCCACAGGAAGCCGCCCGAATAGGCGGTGGTGCCGCCGACGAACTCGGCTTTCTCCGCTACGATCACCGAGAGGCCGTGCGCCGCCGCCGTGACCGCCGCCGACAAGCCGCCGGCCCCGGAGCCGACGACGAGGACGTCGCATTCCACTGTCTTGCTCATCGTCCGCCTCACAGGGTCGAAGGGGAGGGCGCGCGCAGGGCACGGCGCCGGTCGCGCAGGAGGTCCCCCATCGCCTCCTCGCGCTTGGCCAGCCAGGCGCCGTGCCGGGCCGGCCAGCCGGCATAGTCGGGGGGAAGGCCGAGCTGTTCGGCCGCGCGGCGCGGCCAGTAGGGGTCGTCGAGGGCGGCCCGCCCGACCGCCACGAGGTCGGCGGCGCCGGAGCGCAGGATGTCCTCGGCCTGGGGACCGTCGACGATCATCCCGACGGCTTGGGTGACGACCTCCGCCTCCCGCCGGATCCGCTCAGCGTACCCGACCTGGAAGCCGAGCCCGCGCGGCACCGTGATCCGCCGCGTCTCCTCGGCGAGGCCCCCCGACGAGACGTCGACCACGTCGACTCCCACCGCCGTCAGGGCGCGGGCGAAGGCGACGGAATCGTCGAGGCCCCAGCTGTCGGCGGCGCCGTCCACCGCCGAGATGCGGCAGAACAGCGGACGCGACGCGGGCCACTCGGCCCGCACCCGCGCCGCGATGGCGAGCGGCAGCCGCATGCGGTTCTCGCGCGGGCCCCCGAAGGCGTCCCGGCGCCGGTTGGCCAGCGGCGAGAGGAAGCTCGTGGCGAGGTAGCCGTGCCCGAAATGCAGCTCGACGACGTCGAAGCCGGCCGCGACCGCGCGCCGGGTCGCCGCCGCGAACTCCTCGATCACCGCGGCGATCCCGGCCTCGTCGAGGGCGTCGGGCACCGTCCATCCGGGTCCCGCCGCGACCGGGCTCGGACCGAGCCGGCGCATCCCGTGGGCGTCGAGCTCGGCCTGGCTGAAGGCGTGGCCGCCCTCCCAGAGGGCGTGGCTCCCGGCCTTGCGGCCCGCATGGGCGAGCTGGACGCCGATCAGGCCGCCCTGGCCGTGGACGAAGTCGACCACCCGGGCGAGCGGCGCGACTTGGGTATCGGACCACAGCCCGAGATCCTTGAGCCCGATCCGGCCGTGCGGCGAGACCGCCGTGCCCTCGGTCAGGATCAGCCCGGCCCCGCCGAGGACGAACTTGCCGAGATGGACGAGGTGCCAGTCGGTGGCGCGACCATCCTCGGCGGCGTGCTGGCACATCGGCGAGATGACGATGCGGTTCGGCAGCACCAGGTCGCGCAGCCGCAGGGCCGAGAAGAGGAGCGGCTGATCCTGCACCCTTGCAGTCGTGTCAGACAACGGCGTGCACCTCGACCAGGAACGGCGTGATCTCGGCGATGAAGCGGCGCGCATGGGCCTGCGAGCGCACGGCCGCCGCGTCGGCGAAGGAGGCCTGGAGCGCCGCCTCGTCGGCAAACCACATCTCGACGATGCCGTCGGCCGGGACGGCGTCGTAACCCGCCGGACGGCCGGGCGGGGCCTGGCGCGACAGGATCAGGTTCTGCCGGTAGCCGAGCAGCGTCGGGAAGGCGCGCACGAGATCGGCATGGACCTCGAACCACTCGTGCCGGAACGCGTCCGGCGTGAGATGCGCCGGCCGCGTCAGGAACGACATCCGCTTGATCCAGCGCGGCGTCGAGGGGTCGAACGGCACGACGGTGCGCTGCTCGACCGTGACGATCCGGGTCTCGGCCAGGAACGCGGCCTCGTCCGCCCGGGTCGGCGGATAGGCGGGCGAGTCGACCGCCGCCCGCATGGCCGCCTCGGACTCGAACCAGAGTTCCGAGATGCCGTCGATGTCCCACGCGCCGCGGGCGTGGTCCACGCCGAGCTGGCGGCGGTCGACGACATGGTTCTGGTGATAGGCGACGAGGCCCGGGAACCGGGCGGCGAGCGGGCCGTGCACGTCCCGCCAGTGGCGGCGAAAGGCGTCGGGTGACAGGTCGGGCCGGCGCCGGAGCAGGCCCATCCGGACGATCATGCCGGGCTCCCGTCAGAGCGCCAGATAGCCGCCGTCGACGACGAGCGTCGTCCCGGTGACGTAGCTGGACATCGACGAGGCCAGGAACACGACCGGGCCGACGAGCTCCTCGGGCTCGCCGTAGCGGCCCATCGGGATGCGGGTGAGGAAGCGCTCCGAGCGCGCGGGGTCGAGCCGCGTCGCCTCGGTCATCGGCGTCGCGATGGTGCCGGGGGCGATCGCGTTGACCCGGATTCCCTCGGGCGCGAGCTCGTGCGCGAGGCTCTGGGTCAGGGCCCGCAGGCCCGCCTTCGAGACCGGGTAGCTCACCGAGGTCGCGGTCGAGACGAACGAGGCGATCGACGCGATGTTGACGACCGTTCCCTTCGTCCGGCGCAAGGCGGCCAGGAACGCCACCGTGACGTTGAGCGCGCCGGTGAGGTTGATGTCGATCGCCGCCTGCCAGTGCCGCGCGAGGTCCGGGCTGTCGACGGGGTGCCGCGGGCAGATCCCCGCATTGTTGACGACGATCGAGACGTCGCGCGCCGACGCGTCGAGCGTGGCCGCGAGGCGGTCGGCCGCCACCTTGTCGGCGACGTCGAGGGCGTGAGCCTCGGCCTGGCCCCCCGCCTCGACGATCGCGCGGGCCGTCCTGTCGGCGGCGGCGTGGTCGATGTCGGTGCAGACGAGCGCGGCGCCTTCCCTGGCGAGGCCACGGGCGATGGCCGCGCCGTTGCCCTGTCCGGCGCCGGTCACGAGCGCGGTCCGTCCCTGCAGCAGCATGCGTCCCCTCCCTCGGCCTCGTTCGAGGAGGCCTTGTCATGCCCTGCTATCGCATATGACGATCGCGTTCGCAAGAAACGAATTCGTTTCTTGCGTATCCGTTCGCGCTCAGCTAACGTTTCTCCAATGGTTCGCTGCCCGGCCTCCGGGCCGGCGGGCGACAAAAAATGGGCCGCGGCGGGGTGCGCCGCCTCGGCAGGACGGCTTGCCGACCGCCTCATGCGCACCAGGGGAAGAAACATGACGCATTCCGGTCTCACCCGGCGTGGCCTGATGGGTGGCGCGCTCTCGCTCGGCCTGGCTGCCCCCCTGGTCGTCGGCGCGTCGCGTCGCGCCTGGAGCGCGGACGCGATCAAGATCGGCTTCAACGGCGATCTTTCGGCCTCGCCCTCGGCCCAGTCCGGGCGCGCCGCGGTGGTCGGCATCCAGGCCGCCCTGGAGGACCTGAACGGGAAGGGCGGGGTGCTCGGCCGCACGCTCGATCTGGTGATCCGCGACGACCTCTCGCAGCCGCCGAAGTCGATCCAGAACATGAGCGACCTCATCGACAACGAGAAGGTCGTCGCGGTGCTCGGGCCGACCAATTCGGGCAATGCCCTCGCCTGGAAGCAGATCCCCAACCAGAAGCGCATCCCGGTGATGGGCTGCATCGGCTCGGCGACCGACATCACCAAGCCGATGAGCGCCAATGCGGACAATTACATGTTCCGCGTCGGGAGCGTCGACCGCTTCCAGGTCGTCGCCGTCGTCGCCTACGCCAAGAAGAACCCGGCCACGAAGAAGGTCGGGCTGCTCACCGAGACGACCGGCTACGGGCAGAGCGGCCTGAAGGACCTCGTCGAGGTCACCAAGATCCAGGGCATCGCGCCGGTGGCGAGCGAGAAGCTCGGCGTCAACGACACCGACATGACCTCGCAGCTCTCCAAGCTGAAGAACGCCGAGGTCGATACCGTGCTGCTCTGGGCGCAGGGCACGCCGATCGGGCAGGTGATGCGGAGCATGGACAAGATCGGCTACTTCCCGACCGTCCTGACGAGCTGGGCCGCCGACAACCTGAGCTTCCTCAACGCGGCCGGGCCGGCGCTCGCCGAGAAGCCGATCTTCCTGCGCACCGTCTCCGAGGCGCGCTCGAGTCGCCAGCAAGCCTTCTTCGACCGCATCCGCCCGAAGCTCGACGCCGATTCCGCCTTCTCCTTCGCGGTCCACGCCTATGACGGCACGATGCTGCTCGCGCGCGCCCTGGCGCAGGCCGGCGCGACCGACGGCGCGGCGTTGCGGAGCGCCTTGGAGGGGCTGAAGGAGCCTTACGAGGGCTACGCCAAGACCTACGCGCCGCCTTTCACGCGTGAGACCCACGAGGGCCTCGGTGCCGCCGACCAGCACTGGACCTGCTGGCGCGGGGGCAAGCTCGCCGCCTTCCAGGATTCTGTCGTCGCCTCGCTCAAGCCCGAAGACTTCAAGGGCTAGCCCGGGAGTTCGCGCGCAGGGAGGTGCGGTGATGACGACCCTCATCCAGGTCCTGGTGAGCGGGCTCGCGATCGGCGGCGTCTACGCGCTGATCGCCATGAGCTTCAGCATCACCTTCACGACGACGAAGACGCTGAACTTCGCGCAAGGCGAGTTCGTCGCCGTGGGCGCGTTCCTCGGCGTCACGGTGCTCTATGTCCTCGCGCGGGCGGGCGGAGGGGAGGTCGGGTTCGCCTCCCTGCCGCCATGGGCCTCCGCCGGCCTGAACTATCCGGTGGCCGCCCTCGTCGCCGGCCTCGTCCTGGGGGCGCTGGGCCTGCTCCTCTTCGCGGTCGCGGTCCGGCCCTTCGCCGGCAAGGCGGGGATGAACTGGGTGATGAGCACGATCGGCTTCGGCATCATCGTGCAGAGCCTCGGGCTCGCGGTCTGGGGGCCGGCGCCGGTGAACGTGCCCTCGCCGCTGGGCGACGACGTGATCCGCATCGCCGGGGCCGGCATCCGGCCCCAGGAGATCCTGATCCTCGTCGTCGCGATCCTGCTGATGCTCGGGCTCGACCGCGTGATGCGCGGCACCCGGATCGGCAAGGCGATGCGGGCGGTAGCGGCCAACCCGCAGGCCGCCGCGCTGATGGGCATCAACGTGGCGGCGATGATGCTCGGAGCCTACGCGCTGTCGAGCCTGCTCGCCGGCATCGGCGGCCTCCTCGTCGCGCCGATCGCCTCGGCCTCGCTGTTCCTCGGCATGAGCATCGCGCTCAAGGCCTTCTCGGGCGCCATCGTGGGCGGCCTCGACAACCCGCGCGGCTGCATCGCCGGCGGCTTCGCGCTGGGTCTCCTCGAATCCGGCGTCGCGCTCTGGAGCGCGGAGTGGCGCGAGATCGTGATCTTCCTCCTCATCATCGTCGTGCTGGCCGTGCGGCCGAACGGGCTCTTCGGGGCCCCGTCCCTCGCCAAGGTCTGGTCCCATGCGCGACATCCTCATCGCGGTCGCGCTGGCGGTCGCGGCCGCAGCGCTCACGGCCGTGCTCGACAACGATTTCTACCTGCGCATCCTGTTTTCGATTTGCGTCTATTTCCTGTGCGCGACCGGGATGAACGTCCTGCTCGGCTTCGCCGGCCAGAAATCGCTCGGGCAGGCGGGCCTGTTCGCGGCGGGCGCCTACGCGGCGGCGCTCCTCACCACGACGGCCGACCTCGATCCCTGGCTGTCCCTGGGCCTCGCGACCGTGATCTCGGCGGGATGCGGCGTGCTCATCGCGGCGCCCTCCTTGCGCGTGAAGGGACCGAGCCTCGCCATGGTGACGCTCGCCTTCGGCATCGTGGTCGAGAAGCTCGTCACCGAGGTGAGCGACGTCTTCGGCGGCGCGATGGGCATCTACGCGATCAAGCCGCTGACCTTCGGGGGCGCGCCGCTGACGATGGCGGGCTGGGTCCTGTTCGCGATCGGCCTGTGCCTCGTCGTGCACCTCCTCGTGCGCAACCTCCTGGTCGGGCGCTTCGGGCGCGCCTTCCGGTCGATCCAGGCCGACGAGGTGGCGGCGAGCGCGGTCGGCGTCCCGGTGCTGCGCCTGAAGGTCCTCGCCTTCGTCATCGCGGCCGCCACCTGCGGCCTCGCCGGCGCGCTGGTGGCGCAGCAGAATCAATACATCAATTCCGACTTCATCACCTTCAACCTCTCGGTCTTCATCCTGGTGACCGTGCTGTTCGGCGGCAGCGGATCGCTCGCCGGTCCCCTGTTCGGCGCCGTCATCCTGACGGTCCTGTCGAGCGTGCTGGCGCGCTGGACGTGGATCGAGCATTTCGTCAACGGTGCGCTGCTGCTCTTCGCGCTCTACGCGATGCCGCGCGGCGTCGCGGGCGTCGTGGCCGACCTGATCGAGCGCCTCGTTCCAAGCC
>JAEWKL010000712.1 GCA_023386115.1 Pseudomonadota bacterium | reverse complement strand
GGGCGGCCACGTCGAGGTCCGGCCGCAGGTCGAGGGTGACCACCGCCTCGGCCTTCGCCTCGATCGCCTCGCGGACCGGTCGCGACAGGGCGTAGACCGCGCCGCCTTCGATCCCGTCCGCGGTGATCACGGCCTCGCCCCGCACCTGCATGGGACCGAGGCGCAGCGCGATCCGCTTGAGCGGCGCGCCGGCGAAGCGCTCGGCGAAGACCGGCGACCACTGGGCGGTGAAGCCGGCATTGGCCGGGCGGAGCGGGCTCACCGCGATTCCTGTCGCCTCCAGCACCGGCACCCAGGCGCCGTCCGAGCCGAGCCGTGGCCAGCTCGCGCCGCCCAGTGCCAGCACCGTCGCGTCCGCCCTCAGGCGCCCCGGGCCGTGCTCGCCCGCCAGAGTGAGCGCGCCATCCGCGTCCCAGCCGGTCCATCGGGTGCGGGTGCGCAAGGTCACGCCGCGGCGATCGAGCCGGGCGAGCCAGGCCCGCAGCAGCGGCGAGGCCTTGAAGGCCTCCGGAAACACCCGGCCGCTCGATCCGACGAAGGTCGGCTGCCCCAGGCCTTCGCACCAGTCGCGCAGGGCCTGCGGCGGAAACTCCCGGATCGCGGCGTCGAGGCGTCGCTCCGGCGGAGCGTAGCGGGCGAGGAAGCGCTCCAGCGGCTCGCTGTGGGTGAGGTTGAGGCCGCCGCGCCCGGCGATCAGCAGCTTGCGGGCGGGGGAGGGCATCCGCTCGATCACGGTGACCCGCAGGCCCGCCTCGGCCAGGATCTCGGCGGCGGAGAGGCCCGCCGGCCCGCCTCCGATCACCGCAACGGTCGCGGCCCCTTGCGTGCTCGGCTTCGTCATGCGCGACCCAAGGCCGCGACGCAGGGCGCCCTGTCAACCTGCCGCCGGGACAGGACTGCAAAAATAAGAGCATGGCGGTCCGCTCCGGCGGCCCTTGATCCGCCGCCATCCGGGACATAAGTCGTCGCAATCGGCTGCGGGCCCCTCTGGCGAGCTGCGCTTCTCGCGCTCGTGATGTCGGAGCCGATGCTTTCCTCCTCGAAGCATCATGGTCCCGCGATGGTCGATTTTCTGTACATGACATGGCTCGGCAAGCCGGTCTGGATGTGGCTGGGCTTCCACGCCATCATCTTCATCCTGCTCGCCCTCGATCTCGGTCTCCTGCACCGTGACAAGAGTCGCGAGATCGGCGTGAGGGAGAGCCTGCTCCTCACCGCCTTCTACCTTACCCTCGGCCTCATCTTCGGCGGCTGGGTCTGGTGGTATATCGGCCCGCAGGCGGGCCAGGAATACCTGGCCGGCCTCGTGGTCGAGAAGTCGCTGTCGATGGACAACGTCTTCGTGATCGCGGTGATCTTCGGCTATCTCGGCATTCCCCGCAACGCGCAGCACCGGGTGCTACTGTGGGGCATCCTGGCGGCGATCGTGCTGCGCGGCCTGATGATCGGGCTCGGCGCCGCGCTCGTCCACCAGGCCGAGTGGGTGCTGACGATCTTCGCCGCCTTCCTGATCTATGCCGGCATCAAGATGCTGGTCTCCGGCGACGAGGAGGAGGGCGAGAGCCGATCCGCCGACCGCTTCACCGCCTTCATGCGCAAGCACATGCGCGTGACCGACCAGCTCGACGGCCAGAAATTCACGACCCGCCGGCTCGATCCGCAGACCGGGAAGCCGGTGCTCTGGCTCACCCCGCTCGCCCTGGCGCTGGTGCTGGTGAACGGCGCCGACGTGATCTTCGCGGTCGACAGCGTCCCGGCGATCTTCGCCATCACCACCGACACATACGTGGTCTACACCTCGAACATCTTCGCGATCCTTGGTTTGCGTGCGCTCTATTTCGCCCTCGCGGCGATGGTCGATCGCTTCGCCTACCTGAAGACGGCGCTCGCCCTGATCCTGATCTTCATCGGCCTGAAGATCGTGGTGGCGGACACGTTCGGGCTGATCGACATCCAGCCCTGGGTCGCCCTGGTGGTCACCGTGGTGCTGCTCGCCGGCGGCATCGTCTACAGCCTCTGGCGCACCCGCGGCGCGGAGGCGCACGCCGCCGTTCCGTCCCCGGCCAACCAGTCTCAGGCCGAGGCGCCGCGCGAACGGCTCGGCCGCAGTCACGGGTGAAGGGGCGGAGGGAGGCGCGCCTGTCGCGCCTCCTTTTCGGTTCGGTCGGCACCGCAGAGTTGGCTTCCCCCATCCACCTCTGCCTTCGAGAGAGCCTGGTCGTATCCCCCGGCCCGGGAACGACGCCCTTGCGTCGGACCCGCGCTCCCGCCTCCGGCGTGCCCCGGGTTGAGGCGGCGGAGTGAGATGTTTACCGTCGGAGACGGAAACCGAACTGGCCGCCTACAGCAACGTCCCCTTCAGGATCACCAGCGCCACCGTGAAGTAGATCACCAGCCCCGACACGTCGACGAGCGTCGCGACGAACGGGGCCGAGGCGGTGGCCGGATCGAAGCCGACGCGCTGGAGGATGAAGGGCAGCATCGATCCGGTGAGCGAGCCGAACAGCACGATGCCGACGAGCGCAGTGCCGACGGTGGCGGCGACCAGGAACCAGTGCTCGCCGTAATCGTAGAAGCCGAGCTTCTGCCAGGTCACGATCCGCACCACGCCGATCGTGCCGAGGATCGCGCCGAGCGTCAGGCCGGCGGGGATCTCGCGCAGGGCCACCCGCCACCAATCGCGGAGGCGCACCTGGTGCAGGGCGAGCGCCCGGATCAGCAGCGAGGTCGCCTGCGAGCCCGAATTGCCGCCCGAGCTCATGATGAGCGGGATGAACAGGGTCAGGACCAGCGCCTTCTCGAGCTCGCCCTCGAATCCCTGCATCGCGCTGGCGGTGAGCATCTCGGACAGGAACAGCACGCAGAGCCAGCCGGCCCGCTTGCGGATCATGGTCAGGAAGCTGATCGACATGTAGGGCTCGTCGAGCGCCTCCATGCCGCCGAAGCGCTGCACGTCCTCGGTCTGCTTCTGGATCATCGCGTCGATCACGTCGTCGACGGTGACGATGCCGACGACGTGGTTCGAGGCATCGACCACCGGCACGGCGAGCAGGTCGTATTTCGAGATCAGGCGCGCGGCCTCGTCGCGGCTGGCATCGGCCGAGACCACCACCGGGCGGCGGTTCGGCGCCACCGACAGGATGTTGTCCTCCGGATTGCCGGTGATCAGGCGGCGCAGGGGCACCGCCTTGGCGAGCGCCCCGGTGCGCGGGTCGAGCACGAAGATCGAGTAGACGGTCTCGCGGGTGCGCTCGACCTTGCGGATGTAGTCGAGGGTGAGCCCGACGGTCCAGGTCGTCGGCACGGCGACGAACTCGGTCGTCATGATCGAGCCGACACTCTCCTCCGGATAGGCGATCAGCTTGTCGACGGCGCCGCGGGTCTCGGCGTCGAGGCGGGCGCGCAGGTCGGAACGGCCAGGCTCCTCGATCTCGCGGATCACGTCGGTGACCCGGTCGGCGGACATGCCGGACAGGAACGAGGCGACGCGGTCGCGCGGCAGCATCTCGATGATGTCGGGCGCGCAGTCGAGCTCGGGCTGGTCCAGCACCTCGACGGCGCGCTCGTGCGGCAGGCTCAGCAGGATGGCGGCCGCGACCTCCGGCGCCTCCCGGTTCAGGGCCTCGACGATGTCGGGGGCGCTCTCCTCGGCGAGGCGCGCGGCGAGGGTGGCGGGCTCGACGGGGACGTCGATCACAGTATCGGTCATGGCTCACCTGTTCGAGGCGTGGGCGTCGGCCGGCCGTCCCCGGCCGGTCGCGGTGAGCCGCCGGAGGCTAAGCGCGCGGGACCTCAGGCCGGAGACGGCAAGGGTGGTCGACTGTGACTGTCGCTCGGCATGGGGTTGAGGTTGTCCGGGGATGCAGCGGCGCGAGAGCGCGCCGCGAGCGGCCCGTCACTGCGCCGCGCCGCGACTTGCGTCAAGAGGGGAACCGTGAGCGAGGGATCGGGATTCGTAAACCGGGCATTCACCAGCCCGGAGCCTCTGGAAACGTTAGGGAAATCTTCCAGGAGCCCGGGCCGCCGCGGGAGCCACGATGGCCACGACACGCGTCCGCACCTTCTCGGATTTCGCCGCCTCGGTCGCGCGGGCGGCGGGCCGTCCCGGCACCTTCGCGGCGAGCCTGTTCCTGATCGCGGTCTGGGCGGTGACCGGCCCGCTGTTCCACTACTCGGACACCTGGCAGCTGATCATCAACACCGGCACGACGATCGTGACCTTCCTGATGGTCTTCCTGATCCAGAACACCCAGAACCGCGACGGGGCGGCGATCCAGGCCAAGCTCGACGAGCTGATCCGGGCGAGCGCGGCCCAGAACGCCTATATCGGCATCGAGCACCTGACCGAAGAGGAGCTGGACGTTCTGCGCGCCCGCTGCGAGGCGCGGGCGAAGGACTTCCGGCTCAGCGACGTGGCGGATGCCGCCGCGGAGACGGCCAACGCCAAGGCCGCCGCCGCAGCCAGGGCCGCGACGGGGTCGTGAGCCCGCTCACGCGCAGAGCTGGTGCCAAGGATCCGTGCAAGCACACGGATCGGTGCCGGCATCAGCGTCGGACGTTCCGGGCTCGTTCGCCATCATCCGGGCGAGGCGCAGGATGTCGGCGATCACGAAGGGCTTCGTGACGAAGATGCTGCCCGGCACGGCCGGACGGTTCAGGGGAGCGGTGGTCGAGGAATAGATGACCGGCCGGCGGGGCTGGATCTCCCGGTAGGCCTCGGCCACGCGCCAGCCGTCGACGGGGCCGGGGAGCCGGATGTCCGTGAGGAGCCAGTCGATCCGCGCGCCGTGCTGGTGCAGCAGGGACAGGGCCGCCTCGCCTCTCGCCGCACTCAGCGTCGCGACGCCGTGCTGCTCGCACAGGGTCGCCAGCAGCTCGAGCAGCATGTAGCTGTCCTCGACGATCAGGACGCAGGGCTTCGGCGCCGGCTGGGACGTCCGGGACGAGGGCAGGGGCTCGAGCATTACAGGCGTATCTCGATCGTCGATCCGGCGACGATCGGCTCTCTTGGTTAACGACGCGTCAACGAACGGGATGTTGTGAGAATGCAACACCGGTCGGGCGTTCACCGCAACCGCATCCCGCGCCGCAGCGTAGCCGTATTTGCGCGGTGTGTGGGACCCGCCGCGCGCCGTCGCTGAGGCTCGGCCCTCAGGCGGCGGGAGCGGCGCGGTCCCACACGAGATGCAAGGCCCCGTCAAGGTTGACGGAACCTTCGCTTAACCGGCCGGGGCTATGGACGATCGCGTGTCGTGAAGCGGCGTCGCCGGGCTCATCGTGCGGTTCGGGCTTCGCCGGGTGCGGTCTCGTTGGAGGACCGCCAGAGGAGTTTGAGTCGATGCCGCTGCCGCTCGCGCCCCTGCGCGCGCTCAAGATCACCGCCGCTCTCGGGCTCGCCCTGTCGATGGCGGCCTGCGCGAGCAACAACGACCTTGCCGACGCTTCGGCGGCCTACGGGGCCGGGGGAGCCGGAGGGATGGGCGGCCGCGGCGGTCCCGCGACGCCGGGCAGCGCCCAGGACTTCGTGGTCAATATCGGCGACCGGGTCTTCTTCGATTCCGACTCGACCGACCTGAGCGCCACCGCCACCGCCACCCTCGACAAGCAGGCACAGTGGCTGTCGCGCTACCCGCGCTACACGTTCCTGATCGAGGGCCATGCCGACGAGCGCGGCACCCGCGAGTACAACTTCTCCCTCGGCGCCCGCCGCGCTCAGGCGGTGCGGGACTACCTCGCCTCCCGGGGCATCGGGTCGAACCGCATGCGCACCGTCTCCTACGGCAAGGAGCGTCCGGTGGCGGTCTGCAACGACATCTCGTGCTGGTCGCAGAACCGCCGCGCCGTCACGGTGCTGGATGGCGGCGCCGGCTCGTGAAACAGGGGCTGCGCGAGCCGCCCTGGTCCCGACCCGGCCTATTTCCGGGCACGAGGCGGTGCGCCGCGCTCGTGACCGAGATGGAAGGGGCGGCCTTGCGCCGTCCCTTTTGCCCGGAGGCGCGGCATCTGCTAACCCGCGCTCCCGAGTGCGGACCCGCCGCCTGACCCGAGCCGTGATGCGCCCCGCCATGCTTCGCCGCCTGCTCCTCGTCCCCCTTGCCGTCTCAGGTCTGACCCTCGCCGCCGCGTGCCCGGCCGCGGCCCAGGATGCCGCCGAGTTCGTGGTGCGCCTCAACCGGCTGGAGAACCAGTCGCGCCAGATGGCGGGCCAGATCGAGTCGCTCCAGTACGAGAACCGCCAGCTCAAGGAGCAGCTGCGCAAGTTCCAGGAGGACGTCGAGTTCCGCTTCCAGGAGCAGAAGGGCGGC
>JAEWKL010000668.1 GCA_023386115.1 Pseudomonadota bacterium | reverse complement strand
CCGCGGCCGTGATCGCGCTCCTAAGCGTGCTCGCCAGCGAGCGCCGCCTCGCCGATCCTCCCGTCGTCGACCAAGCTGCTGCCTTCGTGCCGCGCTACGCCGCCGCCGCGGTGGCCCCGCCGGTGTGGAGCGAGGTTGCGGCCGACCGCTACCGCCTCGGCGAGGCGACCGGCAGCGCCCGGATGCAACCGGGCCTGCGGGAGGACACGCTGACCGCCGGCGCCTTCGCGGTGCAGGAGGCGCCGTTCCTGCGCGTCGTCGCCGTCGAGACGTCCGAGCCGGACGGGGAGGGGAGCCTGTTCGTCACCCTGGCCCGCCAGGCCGCGGAGGCCGGCGGCCTCGCGGTGGTGCGCACCGGGGAGCGCGGGCAACTCGCGACGCGGTTCGGCGCGCTCGACACCGTCGATGCGACCCTCGTCGATGCGGAGAGCCGCCGCGCCTGCACGGCCTTCCGCCTCGGCGCTGCCTTGAGGCTCGAAGGCTGGCTCTGCGCGCCGCTCGGACAATTGCCCGAGCCGCAGGCGGTGGCCTGCACGGTCGACCGCCTCAGCCCCCTGCCCGGGGCCCCACTGTCCCCGGGCGTCGCCGCGATGCTGGCTCAAGCCCGGGCGGCCGCCTGCCCGCCGGAGGAGCCGGCCACCACCGCGGCGGTGCCGGCGCCTCGCAGGCCGGTTCGAACGAATGCGGCGAGAGTGCGGCATTCGCGACCAGCTTCGCCGTGAGTGGGAACCTCGGCCGCGCTCGCACGTCTCTTTTCACAACGGCGTCGTTTCTTAACGAGTGCGGCGCAATCCTGGCGACGTTCATCAAAGGTGCGTCATGCGCTTCCAGACTCTCGCCCTGACCGGGCTTCTCTCCCTCGCGGCCCTGGGTGCCGGCACCGCCGCCTCGCAGGCGCAGGACAGCTACGTCATCCGCAGCACCCGGGGCGGCCAGGGCCTCGCGATCCGCGTGCGCCCGCGCAGCTGGCTCGATGCCGGCAACGTCGTGGAGGCCAATTCGGGCGCGGTGAGCAACCCGGCCACGAACCCGCACTTCATCACCGCATCCTACCTGAACTCGCCGCCCTATATCAGCAACCGCGAGCGCTGGGGCGGCGCGGGCATCCTGCCTGACCCGATCACCAACACGGCCTTCATCGGCGCCCGGCGCAGCGCCGTCACGGTGGATCTGTCGGCGATCGACTACCTCGACCCGACCTCGCCGCTGTCGCGGGCGCGCTACGGGTACTGAGCGGATCACGACATCCGGGCGTGCGACGGGCCCCGCGAGGGGCCCGTTTCGTTTATGGAGCTTGATGCGCCACGTCGCGGTTTTAAGCGCCCCTTTCCCGGATCTCCTTCCACTTCGTTTCAGTCGTCCGGGAAAGGGAAGCCTGACAGTAAGCCTACCGCTCCTCCGCCTTCACCCACTTGATCACCCGCGGCGGCTCATACGCCCGGATGCGGGCCACGAGGTCCGCCGGCTCGGTGCCGACGATCAGCATCGCCCGGTGCGGCTCGCGCACGAAGCCCTCGGCCACCACGCTATCGAGGAAGCCGAGCAGCCCGTCGAAGAAGCCGCCGGCGTTGAGCACCGCGAGCGGCTTCCGGTGATAGCCGAGCTGGGCCCAGGTCCAGACCTCGAACATCTCCTCGAAGGTGCCGAGGCCCCCGGGGAGCGCCACGAAGCCGTCGGCGAGGTCGGCCATCAGGGCCTTGCGCTCGTGCATCGAGGCGACGACGCGCAACTCCGTCAGGCCGAGATGCGCGGTCTCCTTCTCGACGAGGGATTGCGGGATGATGCCGGTCACCCGGCCGCCGGCAGCGAGCGTGCCGTCGGCGACCGCTCCCATCAGCCCGACCTTGCCGCCGCCATAGACGAGCTCGATGCCATTGTCGGCGAAGTGGCGCCCGAGCGCGGTCGCCGCCTCGCGGTAGAGCGGGCGGGCCCCGTCGCTGGAGCCGCAGAACACGCACAGGCGCATGGTTGGTCTCCCCGGCCTCGGGCCGTCCTGCTCAGTTCGCCCCGGCCTGCAGCTCGCGCACGATGGCGTCGCCCATCTCGGTGGTGCCGACCGCGTTGGTGCCCGGGCCGGCGATGTCGCGGGTGCGGGTGCCGCTGGCCAGCGTCCGGGTGATGGCGCTCTCGAGCTGGTCGGCGGCCTCGAGGAGGCCGAAGGAGTAGCGGAGCGCCATGGCCAGCGAGCCGATCATGGCGATCGGATTGGCGAGGTTCTGGCCGGCGATGTCCGGGGCCGAGCCGTGGACCGGCTCGTAGAGGGCGCGGCGGGTGCCGTTCTCGATCGCGCCGAGGGAGGCCGAGGGCAGCATGCCGAGCGAGCCGGTCAGCATCGCCGCCACGTCCGACAGGATGTCGCCGAACAGGTTGTCGGTGACGAGCACGTCGTACTGCTTGGGGTTGCGCACCAGCTGCATGGCGCAGTTGTCGGCCAGCACGTGCTCAAGCCCGACATCCGAGTACTGCTCGGCATGGAGCTTGGTCACCGTCTCCTTCCAGAGCACGCCGGTCTTCATCACGTTGTGCTTCTCGGCCGAGGCGACCTTGTTGCGGCGCTTGCGGGCGAGGTCGAAGGCGACCGCGGCGATGCGCTCGATCTCGCCGGTGGTGTAGATCTGGGTGTCGATCGCGCGCTTCTGGCCGTCCTCGAGGGTCACGATCTCCTTCGGCTCGCCGAAATAGACGCCGCCGGTGAGCTCGCGCACGATGACGATGTCGAGGCCCTCGACCAGCTCGCGCTTGAGCGCGGACGCATCGGCCAGCGCCGGGTAGCAGATCGCCGGGCGGAGGTTCGCGAACAGGCCCAGATCCTTGCGCAGGCGAAGCAGGCCCGCCTCGGGGCGCTTGGCGTAGGAGACACCGGCCCATTTCGGCCCACCGACGGCGCCGAACAGGACCGCGTCGGCGGCCTTGGCGCGGTCCATCGCGGCTTCCGAGAGCGGCACGCCGTGGGCGTCGATCGCCACGCCGCCGACGAGGTCGGTCTCGGTCTCGAACTGGGCGATGCCGGCGCGGGTGAACCAGGCCAGCACCTTGGAGACTTCCCCAGCCACCTCCGGGCCGATGCCGTCGCCGGGCAGGAGCAGGATCTTGTACGTGGCCATGGCGTGACCTTCCTCGATTCACAGGGGGATGGGCAGAGGGCGCATCCCCCCGCCGGGATTACGAGTTACGACTTGCGCGCGACGGTGAAGCGGGCGGCCTCGCACAGGGTCGCGGCGGCCGTGCCCCAGGGCTTGAGGGCGTTCTCGCACTCGGCCACCAGGCGTTCGCACTCGGCGCGGGCGCCGTCGAGGCCGAGGCGATCGACGAGGGTCGCCTTGCCGGCATCCTTGTCCTTGCCGGTGCGCTTGCCCATCGCCTCCGAGGAAGCCTCGCGGTCGAGGATGTCGTCGGCGACCTGGAAGGCCTGGCCCAGCGCCCGGCCATAGGCGAGGAGCGCGCGGCGCTCCTCGGGCGAGGCGCCGCCCACGAGGGCGCCGGCATCGACCGAGAAGGCCAGGATCGCGCCGGTCTTCATCGCCTGGAGCTGGAGCGTGGCGTCGACGTCGAGGGTGGCCGGACCGAAACGCCCCTCCGCCCCGAGATCGAGGAGCTGGCCGCCGACCATGCCGCCGAGGCCGGAGGCCCGGGCGAGGCCGAGCACCAATTCGGAGCGGATCAGCGGGTCGGCCTGCCAGGCCGGATCGGCGACGATCTCGAAGGCCAGGGTCTGGAGGGCGTCGCCGACCAGGATCGCGGTCGCCTCGTCGTACTTCTTGTGCACGGTCGGCTGGCCGCGGCGCAGGTCGTCGTCGTCCATCGCCGGCAGGTCGTCGTGGACGAGCGAGTAGCAATGCACCAGCTCGACGCCGGCGCCGGCCGCCATCGCGCCCTCGAAGGGGCCGCCGAGCATCCGGGCGGTCTCGATGGCCAGGAACGGGCGCAGGCGCTTGCCGCCGTTGAGCACGGCGTGGCGCATCGCCTCCATCAGCCGCGGCGGCCGGGCGATCTCGCCGGTCTGCACGGTGTCGCCGAGGCGCTCGGCGAGGAAGCCTTCGACGGTCTTGGCCACGGCCGAGAGCCGCGCCGTGAAATCGCCTGCCTGCGGGTATCCAGTGGTGCCGGCCATCGTATTTTCCTGGGGACGGCCCGGCGTCGTATCCTGCGGGGCCCGCGTTGACGTCATGGTGGCCTCGCCGACGGGCACGCCGAGAGGAGGATCGAATTCAGGAGCCGCGCGTCACGGCGGACCGCCGGGAAGGCGTGCCGCAGCCGCTGCGGGGCTTGGTCCCGGCGAGCGCGCCGCCGGTCCGGGCCCGCGGGAGACGGCTGTTGCGCGCCGTGCTCCTGGTGCCCGTCATGGCGGTCGCCCTCGTCCTGGTCCTGGCGCTCGTCTATCGCGCGCTGACCCCGCCCTCAACCCTGATGCTCGGCCGCTGGGCCACGCTCCAGCCGGTGACCCGCGAGGTCGTGCCGCTGGACGCCATCTCGCCGGCCCTGGTCGCCGGAATCGTCGCCTCCGAGGATCAGCGCCTGTGCCTGCACAATGGCGTCGACTGGGATGCCCTGTGGAGCGTGGTCGACGACGAAGCCGGCCCGAGCCGCGGCGCCTCGACGGTGACGATGCAGACGGTGAAGAACGTCTTCCTGTGGCCGGGCCGCTCCTACCTGCGAAAAGCGCTCGAGATCCCGCTGGCGCTGATGGCCGACCTGGTCTGGGGCAAGCGCCGGACGATGGAGATCTACCTCAACGTCGCCGAGTGGGGGGACGGGATCTTTGGGGCCGAGGCGGCGGCCCGGCACTGGTTCGGCAAGTCGGCCCGCGACCTCACCCGGGCCGAGGCGGCCCTGCTGGTGGCCTCCCTGCCGAACCCGATCGCCCGCAACCCGCGCCGACCGACCCGGGGCTTACGGGCGCTCGCCGGGCGCATCCAGGGGCGGACGGCAGGGATCGGGGGGTTGAGCCAGTGCGTGCGGCCGTGAGGGAGCATCCTCCGGCCGCGTGCCTTGGCACGGTTCAGTCTTGCTAAGACATCGCAAATAGATCGCGTCTCCAATATTCCTTGGAGGAGATGAATGGGGAGTGAGGGTGGCGACGATCCAGAATGGAAAAACCGACCGGAGATCTGCCGGAACGGCGGAATGAGCTTAACCATGAAGCGCGCCACCCTCGCTTCTACCCCTCTCCGACGCGGGAGACGGGATCCCGCGAGTTTCTTTCGAAGGGATGAAACCGGAAAAATCTTGCGATGCCGATTGCAGACATTGTCCGATCTGCCGTAAGCGGGGCCGTGCCAGCGGCGGGGAACGGCGATGACAGGCAGCGGGGTTCGGTCGGTCTTGGCCGCGTGCGCCGTGACGGGCTTCCTGGCGATCTCCCTGTGCGCCCCGGCCCGCGCCAATGACAGCGCCGCCGCTCTCGATGCCGGCGGCTTGGTGCTGGTCCGCGACCCCGACATCGCGCTCGTCAGCGAGGACCTGCGCATCGGCCTCGACCGCATCGCAGTCGACTATGTCTTCCGCAACGGCTCGGCGGCGGCGAAGACCCTGCGGATCGCCTTCCCGCTGCCGGCGATCGACGGGGCGCAGCTCTCGGGCAGCGCGCTCAGCCTCCCCTTCGAGGACCGGGCGAACTTCGTCGGCTTCACGGTGACGGCGGACGGGGCGCCGGTGACGCCGCAACTTGAGGAGCGGGCCTATCTCGGCGCGCGCGAGGTGACCGGCCTGCTGACCCGCCACGGCCTTCCCCTCAACCCGCTCCGGCGCGGCGACCTGGAGACGGCGGTCAAGCGCCTCTCGCCGGCGGCCTTGCAGGAGCTGGGGCGGGCCGGCCTCCTGTCCGAGCCTTCCTCCCATGCCGAGTTCCTGTGGCGCAGCGAGGCCAAGTTCCACTGGGAACAGACCTTTCCGGCGGGCCGCGAGCTTCGGGTCTCCCACGCCTACGTCCCCGTGAAGGGCAACCACCTGCTCTCGGCCGAGGAAGCGGCCACGCCCGCCTACCGGGCCCGCTACTGCCTCGACGAGGCCGGCCTCGCCGGGGTGCGGCGCCTGATCGCCGCCTCGCCGATGAAGGGGCAAGGCCTGACCCGGGCGGCCGAGGTGCCCTACATCGTGACGACCGCGCGCCACTGGGCCGGCCGCATCGGCCGCTTCACCCTGACCGTGGACAAGGGCAGCCCGACGGCGCTCGTGAGCTTCTGTCGCAAGGGCGTGCGCAAGACCGGGGCTACCACCTTCGTGTGGGAGGCGACGAACTACCTGCCGGACGCCGACCTGCGCATCCTGATCGTCGCCAACGACGACGCGCTGCTCGGCCTGCGGTAGGCGCGCGCGAGACGTCCTGCATGTGCCGGCGAACCATCCTTGCCTCGCGCGACTTTCCCGTCCGGCCGCCCGGAACGGGACTGGCGCGGCGGCCTTTCCCCCCGTAACACCGGCGCCGCCCGCCCTTTGCGGCGCGGCCCTTACAAGGGAAGCACGATGTTCACTCTCGAGATCGACGGCACGCCCGTCGCCATCATCCGGTCGAACGAGGAACGGGCCCGGGAGCTTCTCGAGGTCGAGGGCTTTCAGGACGACCTGCGCACCATGAAGAGCGACGGCCGCCCGCTGTGGTCGGGCAAGGCCGAATCGCTGAAGCTGCGCCCCGCCACCGAGGACGAGGTCGAGACCTTCGAGGACTCGATGGACGAGGAGGATTTCGAGGACGAGGACGAGCCCAAGGCCGCCAATGACAGCCAGGGCGAGACCGACGACGAGGACGAGGAGGACGACGTCGACATCCTGTTCCTGGTCGACATCGACGACGAGGACGAGGAGTAGGCGAAAACGCCTCGCGCGGCCGGCCTTCGGGGCGGCCGCGACGTCGTCGCGAGGCCCGCTCCGGACGGAGCGGGCTTTTTTCGTCTTATACCCTCGCGCCTTGTAACCTCGTGCCTTAGCATCGCCACGTCGTCGCCAAGGCGTCCGGATTCCAAGGCGTCCGGCGCATCAGCGCCGACGCCCGTTCGGGCTTGGCCGGTGCCTTCGAACAAGTCTGTGCGAAGGCACCGCGGTATTACGCGCCCAGCTTGCGCTTGCGCTGGCCGAGCGTGCGCAGGCGGAGCGCATTGAGCTTGATGAAGCCCGCCGCATCGCGGTGGTCGTAGGCCACGGCGCCCTCCTCGAAGGTGACGAGGTCCTGGTCGTAGAGCGAGTTCGGGCTCTCGCGGCCGATGACGTGGACGCCGCCCTTGTAGAGCTTCAGCTGCACCGTGCCGGTGACCATCTCCTGGCTCTTGTCGATCAGGGCCTGGAGCATCTCGCGCTCCGGCGAGAACCAGAAGCCGTTATAGATCAGCTCGGCGTAAGCCGGCATCAGCTCGTCCTTGAGATGGGCCGCGCCGCGGTCGAGGGTGATCGACTCGATCGCCCGGTGGGCCGGCAGCAGGATGGTGCCGCCGGGGGTTTCGTACATGCCGCGGCTCTTCATGCCGACGAACCGGTTCTCGACGAGGTCGAGTCGGCCGATGCCGTTGGCCCGTCCCAGCTCGTTGAGCTTGGCGAGCAGGGTCGCGG
This sequence comes from Pseudomonadota bacterium, assembly GCA_023386115.1. GTDB lineage: Bacteria > Pseudomonadota > Alphaproteobacteria > Rhizobiales > Beijerinckiaceae > Methylobacterium. The sequence goes on along the minus strand of JAEWKL010000668.1, from coordinate 6,267 downwards.
GCGACAGGCGCTCGCCGTCGATCGAGACCGCGTCGCCGCGCTCGAAGCCGATGGTGATCAGGGTCGGGGTGTCGGGCGCCTCCTCGGGGGAGAGGGTGCGCGAGTAGACGTAGTCCGGCACCACCTCGGCGGGATCCTCCAGCACCTTGCCCTCCGAGGAGGCGTGCAGGAGGTTGGCGTCGACCGAGAACGGCGCCTCGCCGCGCTTGTCCTTGGCGATCGGAATCTGGTGCTGCTCGGCGAAGGCGAGCAGCGACTCGCGGGAGCGGAAATCCCACTCGCGCCAGGGGGCGATCACCGTCACGTCGGGCTTCAGCGCGTAGTAGCCGAGCTCGAACCGGACCTGGTCGTTGCCCTTGCCGGTGGCGCCGTGGGACACCGCGTCGGCCCCGACCTTCTCGGCGATCTCGATCTGCTTCTTGGCGATCAGGGGCCGGGCGATCGAGGTGCCGAGGAGATACACGCCCTCATACTGAGCGTTGGCCCGGAACATCGGGAAGACGTAGTCGCGAACGAACTCCTCGCGCAGGTCCTCGATGAAGATGTTCTCCGGCTTGATGCCGAGCAGCTCGGCCTTGGCGCGGGCCGGCTCCAGCTCCTCGCCCTGGCCGAGATCGGCGGTGAACGTCACCACCTCGCAGCCGTAGGTGGTCTGGAGCCACTTGAGGATGATCGAGGTGTCGAGGCCGCCCGAGTAGGCGAGCACGACCTTCTTCACGCGCTTCTGGGGCTGGTCGGACATGCGGGGCGGGCCTCGATGGAGTGGGAACCGAACGAATGCGCGGGGGCTTAACAGCCTGCCCCGGCCCCGTGCAACCGCGCTGCCAAAGTTCCATCCTCCGCCCGTGGCGATGCGACGCCCAGGGCGGCGCTTGTGGGGGGAGCGCGCGGACGCGAAGGTGCCATATCAGTCCGACAGAGAGGGGTGCGATGCCGCGCCGGCCCACGCTCGAATTCTGGTTCGAGTTCGCCTCCACGTATTCGTACCTCGCCGCGTCGCGGATCGAGGCGCTGGCCGACGCGGCCGGCGTCGCCGTGCGCTGGCGGCCCTTCCTGCTCGGACCGGTCTTCGCCGCGCAGGGGTGGACCTCCTCGCCGTTCAACCTCTACCCGGCCAAGGGCCGCCATATGTGGCGCGACCTCGCCCGGGAGGCCGCCCGCCTCGGCCTGCCGCCGGTGATGCGGCCGGCGAGCTTCCCGCAGAACAGCCTGGCGGCGACCCGGGTCGCGGTCCACGGCGCCGAGGAGCCGTGGATCGGCACCTATGTCCGGGCGGTCTACGCGGCGGAGTTCGCGCAGGGCCAGTCGATCGCCGAGCCCGCCGCGATCTCCGCCCTCCTCAACGGCCTCGGCCTCGACGGTCCGGCGCTGATCCGCGCCTCGACCCAGGAACCGGTGAAGAACCGCCTGCGCTCGATCGGCGAGGAGGCGAAGTCCCGCGGCCTGTTCGGCGCCCCGAGCTTCCTCACCGAGGACGGCGAGTTGTTCTGGGGCAACGACCGGCTGGAGCAGGCGCTGGACTGGGCGATCGGGGAGCGGCCGGCGGGGTTGCGGTAGGCCGTCAGGCCCGCACCGCCGGCACGGCGCCCGGCACCACGCGTGCCGGTTCCGCCGGCTCCTGTGCGGCGACCCAGCGCAGGCAGATAGCGGCCACGAGCATCGGCAGGGCCAAGGCCGCACAGTAATCCGGCCGCTCCCAGCCCGCCGCCATCAGCATCCCGGCGAGCGCGGGGCCGGTGACGGCGCCGAGGCGGCCGACGCTCATGGCGAGCCCGGTGCCGGTGGTGCGCACCGGAGCCGGGAAGATCGGCGGCACCACCGCGTACATGGCATTGATCGAGCCGTAGAGGCAGAAGCCGATGGCGAGGGTGGCGGCCAGCAGTGCCGCAGGCGTCGCCGGCACGTGGCCGAAGGCGGTGGCGGCGAGGAACAGCCCGGCCATGAAGGCGGCGGCGAGCCTGCGCGTCCCGGTCCGGCGGGCGACGAACCCGAACAGCAGGCAGCCGGCGGCGCCGCCGAGATTCATCAGCATCGCCCCCGAGATGCCGCCGCTGACGCTGAGGCCCAGCTCGGTCAGCACCTTCGGGGTCCAGCTCAGGAAGAAGTAGCAGGTCGTCATCACGCAGAAATACGCCGCGCAGGCCGCGAGGGTCCGGGTGCGGTAGGGCGGGCGCGCGATGGCCGAGAGGCTGGCGCCGGTCTCGGCCTCCGCCCGCGACGGTACCGGCAAGGCGGCGAGCGCCGGGCGCCCGAGGCGCGCCAGCACCCGGTTGACCTTCGGCAGCGCGCCGGCCGGGCGGCGGGCGATAAGGTAGTCGAGGGATTCCGGCAGGACAGCCAGCACCGCCGGCACCAGCGCCAGCGCGATGATCCCGCCGAAGACGTAGACCGCGCGCCAGCCGTAAGCGGCGATCAGGTAGACGGAGAACGCCCCGCCCAGCGTCGCGCCGATCGGGTAGCCCAGCGACATCAGCGAGATCGACAGGTTGCGCCACCGGTCGGTGGCGTATTCGGCCACCACGATGTTGACGGTGGCGAGCCCTCCGCCGATGCCGAGCCCGGTGAACAGCCGCACCAGGGCGAGTTCGGTGAGGGTACGGGTCGCGGCCGCGGCCAGCATGCCCAGGCACAGGATGCCGAGGCAGACGAGCACGGTGGTGCGCCGGCCGTACCTGTCGCTCAACGGCGCGATCAGCAGGGCGCCGAGCCCCATCCCGGCGAGGCCGGCACTGAACAGGAGGCCGAGATCGGTGGGTTTGAGGGCGAAGTCCTTGGCGATCGAGGCGGCCGTGAAGGCGACCACCAGCACGTCGAACCCGTCGAGGGCGCAGATCAGCACGCAGACCGCGACGGCGGCGACCTGGAACGGGGTCATGGCGCCCTGGCGGATCGATGCGCGCGGGTCGGTGGGATCGGGGGCGATGGACATGGCGTTTCCTCTCCGATGTTTTGATTGTCGTTCTTCGATGAGGCCGAGGCGTGTCGGCACCCTCCGCGACATCCCGGGCCGTGAAAGTGGAGCCCGGTGTCCAGATGCGGCGACGCCTGTTTGGCTCAGGCGCAGTGCTTCGCGAATGTCCGCTTTGTCCCATCCACGACCTCATCCTGAGGTGCGACCGCAGGGAGCCTCGAAGGAGGCTCCAGCTCGCTCGAAGACTTCTGGAAGCCTCCTTCGAGGCCAACCGATCTGCGATCGGCCGGCACCTCAGGATGAGGTCGTGGGTGGGATAGCCGTAGAAACGATCGACGGCCTCCTGCTCTCTTCTGATCCACCTGCGGTTCTGGGCATGCCTTCGGCACCCCGGACTCCGCTTTCGCGACCCCGGGATACCGGAGGCGGCGTCCATGACCGCGCCGAGCGATTGGCCCTCACCCCGCCCGATCCGCCGTATCGATGGTGATCCCGCCGCCCACCACCCGCGACACGCAGGTGCAGAGCTGGGCGTTCGTCGCCTTCTGGGCTTCGCTGAAGAACACGTCGCGGTGATCGACCGTGCCGTCGGCCTCAAGAATCTTCACCGTGCACAGGCCGCACTCGCCGCGGCGGCAATCGTGGATCATGCCGACGCCCGCCGCCTCCAGCGCCTCCAGCATCGTCTGGTTGCGGGGCACGACGATCTCTTTGGAGAGGCGCGGGATGCGGACCGTGAATGGCTCGGTGGCGTGGCGGCCGCCGGTGCCGAAGGTCTCGAAGCGCAGGCCTTGCGCCGGGCGCCCGGCCTCCGCCCAGGCCCGGCGCGCCGCCTCCATCATGCCGAACGGCCCGCAGACATAGGCCTCAGCCCCGGGGGGTAAGCCGGCGATCGCCCCGGCCAGGTCGATCCGCCGGTGATCCTCATCGGTAAAGGTCTCGAGCCGGTCGCCGATCCGGGCTTCCAATGCGTCCGCCAGCGCCAGGTTCTGCCGGGTCCGGGCGGCGTAGAGCAGGCGGAACGGGGCGCCGGCCTGGTGCAAAGCGAGCGCCATGGCGTGGAGCGGGGTGATGCCGATGCCGCCGGCGGCGAGCAGGTAGCCGGGCTTGCCCAGGGTGAGGCCGAAATGGTTGCGGGGACCGGAGATGCTCAGCCGGGCGCCGGGCTCCAGCCCGTGCATGTAGGCGGAGCCGCCGCGGCTGTCGGGCAGCCGCTTCACGGCGATGCGGTAGACCCCGTCCGCCCCGGAATCGAGGAGCGAGTAGGAGCGGGTATCCGGCCGCTCGCCGATCATCACCGCCACCCCAAGATGGCTGCCGGGTGGGGCCGGTGCTGCCCGGCTGGCCGGCTCGATCTCCAGGAGGCGGATGTCGGGCGTCAGCGCCCGGGTGGCGCGCAGGCGCGCGGGGAACCAGTCGATCTGGGCCATGGCACGCTACTCGGCCGCCACGCCGACGGGCTTCGTCTCGGCTGGCGCTTCCTTGGCGATCATCCCGTCGATCAGGCGGCGCGCCCACAGGGCGCCGGCATCGATGTTGAGGTTGTAGAACGGCTGGCGCGGCTGCCGGTCGATCGCCCGCTGCTGGGCCTCCAGCACGTCGTGGTCCTGGTCGTAGACGCCCTTGCCGTCGTTGACATGGGCGCGGTTGAGGGACTTCGTCAGTTCCTCGTCGTCGGTGCGGAAGCTGCGCACGAAGTTCCAGAAATAGTGGCAGCTCGTGGCGGTCTCCGGCGTGATCGCCGCGAGGAAGAAGCCGTTGACGCCTTGAGACCGGTCGCCCTGCCGCGCCCCGGTGCCGGCAATCGCCACCCCGACATCGCCCGCCACCACTGTCGGCGCCTCGAAGCGGATGATCTGCCAGCGATCGACGTGATGGCCGGGCCTGCCCAGGTTCCGGGCCCAGAACGGCGGCGGCTCGATGTTCTCCATCCAGCGCTCCACCGTCACGTGCCGATCGGTGTGGGTGACCTCGAACGGGCTGCGGGTGATGGCCTCGTCGCCGATGCTGCCGGCATGCACATAGGTCTCGTGGGTCAGGTCCATCAGGTTGTCGATGACCAGCCGGTAATCGCATTTCAGGCTGTAGAAGGTTCCGCCCTCGCCGACCCACGGCGCGTCGCTGTTCCAGTGGAAGTCCGGCACGAGGTCGGGATCGGCCAAAGCCGGGTCGCCCATCCAGAGCCAGACCAGGCGGTAGCGCTCCAAAGCCGGGAAGGCGCGCACGCAGGCCGAGGGGTTGATGGTCTCCTGCGCCGGCATGAAGGTGCAGCGGCCCGCAGAATCGAAGACGAGGCCGTGATAGCCGCACATCACCTGGTCGCCCTTGAGATGGCCCAGCGACAGCGGCAGCAGCCGGTGCCAGCAGGCATCCTCCAGGGCGGCGACAGTGCCGTCGGTGCGGCGGTAGAGCACCACGTCCTTGTCGCAGATCCGCCGCGGCGTCAGCGCCCGGCCGATCTCGTGGTCCCACGCCGCGGCGTACCAGGCGTTCAACGGGAAGGCCTTGTCGCTCATCGTTTCCTCCGTCGTGGTGGCCTCGCGGGTCTTGATCGCCGCGCGGAGGCTCGACTGTGGGGTGTTCCGGCTTGGCCGTATCCGGTCGCCGGCTCCAGTCCTCGCCGGAGGTCCGCCGGCTCGACCGGGGTGTTGCGCCGCACAAGAGTTTCGCCAGCCGGATCAGCTGTTTGGAACTGGTCCGGTTCGAGGCTTCGACGCTAGCCGCGGTGATCCGCCCGGACCATGGACGCTCCCTGGAATTTCTTGGACGGATCCGGCGCCGCGTCCTACCCTCGGCCGGGGAGGGACTGAGCGATGGAGACCCGGCGGGAGCGGTCGATTCCGGTCTTTCGCCTCTATGGCGAGACTGTCGAGACCACGGTGCCGAGCTTCGTCCACGCCGAGCGGATCGGCACCAGCGCGGCCCTGCACGACTGGGAAATCGCCGCCCACCGCCACGGCGCGCTGACCCAGGGGCTCGTGGTCACGAGCGGCCACGGCGCCCTGTCGCTCGATGCCCGGCGCGAGGAATTCTCCGCCCCCTGGCTGATTTGGGTGCCGTCCGGCGTGGTGCACGCCTTCTCGTTCCGGCCCGGCACCGACGGCGTGGTGTTGTCGCTGGCCGACGACTTCCTGGCCGCCGTGCTCGATCCCGATCCGGAGGCGGCCCCTTTGCGCGCGACCGCGGAGGCGACGTTCAGCGGACGGCCCGGCTCGCCGGAGGAGATCGACCTCGATCTCGCGGGCCTCGTCGAGACGCTCGGGCGGGAGGCTGCCGGCGCCCTGCCGGGGGCGGCGAGCGCGGTGGCGGCTCTGGTCAAGCTCCTGGTCGTCGGCCTGCTGCGCACCCGCGCCGCC
>JAEWKL010000656.1 GCA_023386115.1 Pseudomonadota bacterium | reverse complement strand
CCCGCGGCGGGCCGGCCCTCACCAACGAGACAAATCATCCCGGGAGAGACGCCACGATGTCAGCGTTCGATCGTCGCCAGTTCCTCAAGGCGGGTGCCGCCCTCGGCCTCGCCTCCGCGGCCGGCCTCGAGGGCTTCGCCCGCGCCTGGGCACAGGAGAACCAGTGGAAGCCGGAAGCCGGCGCCTCGCTGAAGCTCCTGCGCTGGAAGCGCTTCATCCCCTCCGAGGACGAGGCCTTCATGCGCCTCGTCGACGCCTTCACCAAGGCGACCGGCGTGCCGGTGAGCGTCACCAGCGAATCGTTCGACGACATCCAGCCGAAGGCCTCGGTGGCGGCCAATACCGGGCAGGGCCCGGACATGGTCTGGGGCCTGTACTCCTTCCCGGCCCTGTTCCCGTCGAAATGCATCGAGGTCGGCGCCGTCGCCGACTACCTGGGCAAGAAGTATGGCGGCTGGCTGCCCGCGGCCGAGGCGTATGGCAAGGTCAAGGGCAAGTGGATCGCCATCCCGATGGCGTTCAACGGCGGCTATCTCAATTACCGCATATCGGCCATGAACAAGGCCGGATTCCAAAAGTTCCCGGAAGACCATGCCGGCTTCCTGGAGCTGTGCAAGGCGATGAAGAAGAACAACACGCCGGCGGGCTTCGCGCTCGGCCACGCCACCGGCGACGCCAATTCGTGGATCCACTGGGCCCTGTGGTCGCACGACGCCTACCTGGTCGACGCCAACGAGAAGATCGTCATCAACTCGCCGGAGACCGCTAAGGCGCTCGAATATGTCAAGGCGCTCTACGAGACCTTCGTGCCCGGCACGGTGTCGTGGAACGATTCGTCGAACAACAAGGCGTTCCTGTCGGGCGACCTCTACCTCACCAACAACGGCATCTCGATCTACGCCGCGGCGAAGAACGAGAAGAAGGACATCGCGGCGGACATGGATCACGCCGCCTATCCGGTCGGCAAGTCCGGCAAGCCGACCGAGTTCCAGCTTGCCTTCCCGATCCTGGCCTACACCTACACCAAGGCGCCGAATGCCTGTAAGGCCTTCATGGCCTTCGCGCTCGAGGCTCAGAACTACAATGCCTGGCTCGAGGCGTCGCAGGGCTATCTCTGCCACCCGCTCAAGGCCTACGCCAACAACCCGATCTGGACCGCCGACCCGAAGAACAAGGTTTTCGGAGAAGCCTCGACCCGCACCCTCGCCGCCGGCGGCCTCGCGCCGGTGAGCGAGAAGGTGGCCGCCGTCCTCGCCGACTTCGTCGTCGTCGACATGTTCGCCTCCTACTGCACCGGCCGCGAGGACCTGAAGAGCGCGATCAAGACGGCCGAGCGGCAGGCGCAGCGGATCTTCCGGTCGGCGTGAGGAAACGGCGTCTCTGTCTGCCCGACAGCAGGAAGAGGGGCGCCGAGCGAGGCCGTGCAAGGGTGTGAGAACCCGCTCGACGATCTCGACGGATCTCACACCCTCGTCGTCATTCCGGGGCTCGCCGAAGGCGAGAGCCCGGAGTGCCGCAGGCACGCCCAAACACTCAGGTGGCTCAGGCCAAGGCGAGCGGCGTCCCGCTCGATTCTCTACCACCTGAGTGTCTGGGCGTGCCTGCGGCACTCCGGGCTCCGCGTTCGCGGCCCCGGGATGACCCAGTGACGCGTGAAGGTAAGCGTCTATCCTGCATCCATGCAGTCGAGCACGCTTTACAGTTCCTGAGATTTTGTTTTCGTTCCCCTTTCGCGGGGCAAGATACAAACAACACCCGGAGGAGGCTCCCCGTGGCCGATATCGCCCTCGCCCGCCCCGCTGCGGCGGCGTCCACGACCGGCTCGGCCTGGAGCCGGCTGCGGACAAGCCGCGGCTGGCTGGGCTTCTGGTTCATGCTGCCGGCAGCCGCGATCCTGCTGCTGTTCCTGGCCTATCCGTTGGCCAAGGGCACCTGGCTCTCGCTCACCGACACCCGGATCGGGCGCGGCGGCAACTTCGTCGGTCTCGAGAACTACGAATGGCTGTGGGACGACAGCGTCTTCTGGCTCTCGGTGTTCAACACGCTGCTCTATACGGGCTTCGCCTCGGTGGCGAAGTTCGCGATCGGCCTCTACCTGGCGCTGCTCCTCAACAAGCGGCTGCCGTTCAAGGCGCTGATCCGCTCGATCGTGCTGATCCCCTTCGTCGTGCCGACGGTGCTCTCGGCGCTGGCGTTCTGGTGGATCTTCGACAGCCAGTTCTCGATCATCTCGTGGTCGCTGCGCCATCTCGGCCTGCTCGACCGCAACATCGACTTCCTGGGCGACCCGACGATGGCGCGGATCTGCGTGACCTTCGCCAATATCTGGCGCGGCGTCCCGTTCATCGCCATCACGCTGCTGGCCGGCCTCCAGACCGTGTCGCCCTCGCTCTACGAGGCGGCGACGATCGACGGCGCGACCCCGTGGCAGAATTTTCGCCACATCACCCTGCCGCTGCTCACCCCGATCATCGCCGTGGTGATGACCTTCTCGGTGCTGTTCACCTTCACCGACTTCCAGCTGATCTGGGCGATGACCCGCGGCGGCCCCGTCAACTCCACCCACCTGATGGCGACCCTGTCCTACCAGCGCGGCATCCTCTCGGGGAACCTCGGCGAGGGCGCGGCGATCGCCACCGCGATGGTACCGTTCCTGATCTTCGCCATCGGGATCTCGTGGTTCGGCCTCCAGAACCGCAAGTGGCAGACCGGCTAAAGAAGGAAACACAAAACGATGGCCGCGACCACAACCACCAACACCCCTGACGACAGCGAGGGCATGGCCTATCTCGACACGCTGCCGAAGCGCGTCGTCACGGTCTACCTGCCGCTCTTCGTCATCCTGGTGGTGCTGCTGTTCCCGTTCTACTGGATGGCTCTGACCGCCATCAAACCGGACGACCAGCTCATCGACATGGAGACCTACAACCCGTTCTGGGTGGTCTCGCCGACGCTCAAGCACATCTCGAAGCTGCTGTTCCAGACCAACTATCCGCTGTGGCTCTGGAACACGATGATGATCTCGGTGGCGGCGACCGTGCTGTCGCTGTTCGCCAGCGTGCTCGCGGCCTACGCGATCGTGCGGATCCGCTACAAGGGCGCGGTCGCGGTCGGCGCGGCGATCTTCCTCGCCTACCTGGTGCCGCCCTCGATCCTGTTCATCCCGCTCGCCACCATCATCCAGGCCTACGGGCTCTACGATTCGCCCTTCGCCCTGGTGCTGGTCTATCCCACCATCCTGATCCCGTTCTCGACCTGGCTCCTGATGGGGTACTTCAAGACGATTCCCTACGAGCTGGAGGAATGCGCGCTCATCGACGGGGCGAGCCGCTGGCAGATCCTCATCAAGATCATCCTGCCGCTGGCGGTGCCGGGGCTGATCTCGGCCGGCATCTTCTCGCTGACCCTGTGCTGGAACGAGTTCATCTACGCCCTCACCTTCCTGTCCTCGACCCAGAACAAGACCGTCCCGGTGGCGGTGGTGAGCGAGTTCGTCGACGGCGACATCTACCGCTGGGGCTCGCTGATGGCGGGGGCGCTGGTCGGCTCGCTGCCGCTGGTGATCCTGTACTCGTTCTTCGTCGAGCACTACGTCTCGGCCATGACCGGGGCGGTGAAGGAATGACACCACCGGCGCCCCCGGGCCGCTGCATTCGGCGGCGCCGCTCAAGACGATGACGGGTCTCCGCATGCCTGCGGCCGACGCATCCCCTTGCGGCGCCGTGGGGTCTACCCGTCGGCCGGTGAGACGGTTACATGACGGGTTCCGGGCCCGAACGCCGCGCGCCCGGCCTTACCGTCAGGTCTTGGTGACAAGGCAACAAACCCCAAGGTCACACTCCCAATGACTGCCCCTCGCACCCTCTACGACAAGATCTGGGACGACCACGTCGTCGATCGTCAGCCGGACGGCACCTGCCTCCTCTACATCGACCGTCACCTCGTGCACGAGGTCACCTCTCCCCAGGCTTTCGAGGGGCTTCGTCTCGCCGGGCGCCGGGTGCGCCACCCGGAGAAGACGCTGGCGGTCGTCGACCACAACGTCCAGACCTCGGACCGCAGCTTCGGCATCGAGGATCCCGAGAGCCGCACGCAGATCGACACGCTGGCCGAGAACGTCCGCGAGTTCGGCATCGAGTATTACGACGCGCTGGATAGGCGGCAGGGCATCGTCCACATCATCGGGCCGGAGCAGGGCTTCACCCTGCCGGGCCAGACGATCGTCTGCGGCGATTCCCACACCTCGACCCACGGCGCCTTCGGGGCGCTCGCCCACGGCATCGGCACCTCGGAGGTCGAGCACGTGCTCGCCACCCAGACGCTGATCCAGAAGAAGGCGAAGAACATGCGCGCCGTCGTCGACGGGCGCCTGCCCGCCGGCGTCGGCGCCAAGGACATCATCCTGGCGATCATCGGCGAGATCGGCACCGCCGGCGGCACCGGCCACGTGCTGGAATATGCCGGCGAGGCGATCCGCTCCCTCTCGATGGAGGGCCGGATGACGATCTGCAACATGTCGATCGAGGGCGGCGCCCGCGCCGGCATGGTCGCCCCCGACGAGACCACCTTCGCCTACATCAAGGACCGGCCGAAGGCGCCGAAGGGCGAGGCGTTCGAGCGGGCGGTCGCCTATTGGCGCGACCTCGTCTCGGACGAGGGCGCGCATTTCGACCGCGAGATCCGGCTCGACGCCGCCAACCTGCCGCCGATCGTGACCTGGGGCACCTCGCCCGAGGACGTGGTCTCGGTCCAGGGCCGGGTGCCGGACCCGGCCCAGATCGAAGACGAGAACCTGCGCTCCTCCAAGGAGAAGGCGCTCTCCTACATGGGCCTGGTTCCGGGCCAGAGGATCACCGATATCGCCCTCGACAAGGTGTTCATCGGCTCCTGCACCAACGGCCGGATCGAGGACCTGCGGATCGTCGCCCGGATGGTCGAGGGCAAGAAGATCCACCCGAACGTCAGCGGCATGGTGGTGCCCGGCTCCGGCCTCGTGAAGCAGCAGGCGGAAGAGGAAGGTCTCGCGAAGATCCTGATCGAGGCCGGCTTCGACTGGCGCGAGCCGGGCTGCTCGATGTGCCTCGGCATGAACGCCGACCGCCTCCAGCCGCACGAGCGCTGCGCCTCGACCTCGAACCGCAATTTCGAGGGCCGCCAGGGCCATAAGGGCCGCACGCACCTCGTCTCGCCGGCGATGGCGGCGGCGGCCGCGATCGCGGGTCACTTCGTCGACATCCGCGAATGGCCCGCCGGACTCTGAGACGTCGCGCCCGAGCTTCGTCTCACGAAACGGCGGAGTTCGGCGTTGACGCCGGCTCCGCCGCCGACTAAACGACTGACACCGGGGCGCCGCCCAGGCGGCGCGTACGGGCCCAGGTGGCGGAATTGGTAGACGCGCTGGTTTCAGGTACCAGTGGTGCAAGCCGTGGAGGTTCGAGTCCTCTCCTGGGCACCAACACCCTTCGGTGGTGTTGATGCTGCCGCGAAGCGACAGGCGCGCGGATTGATCCTGATCTGATCGACAGAGCCAAAACAGTCGTCGCGAGATCGCGCAATCTGCCGCAGAGACATGGCGCGTCGATGGCCGGTCAGGCGATTGATGGCGGCCGGCAGAATCCCAGATGGCACTGATCGATCGCTACGTCGCGAATCCGCATTTCAGCGAGCGGCACACCTTGCGCGTGCGCGCCTCCGCGGACACCATCCTGGCGGCCGTGTCCGCCGACAGGACGGATAGCGACCCCGTCTTCCGGCGGATGATCGCCCTGCGCGAATGGCCGATGCGACTCGCCGGCCGCCTCACGCGCCCGCCGACCGATGCGCCGCCGCCTTTCGGCATCAACAATTTCACCCTCATGGAGCGGGGAAGCCGGGAGATCGTCTACGGCCTTGCCGGACGCTTCCGGCGATCCGACTTCGATCTGGCGCCGCTGGCGGATGGCCAGGACTTCCTCGCGCTGAACGACCCTGGACTGGCGAAGCTCGCCCTCGACGTCGCCGCCCGTGTGACGTGCAAGGATTTGGCGAACGAGGACGTGGCGAACGAGGACGTGGCGATCCCGTCCACGGAAACCCGGATCGTCTGCGCAGGCCGTTCCGCGCGACTGCGTTTCGCACCCGTCCGGTGCCGCGTCCGCCCCATGAAATGCCGAAAGCGGCCCTCCCCTCTCGAGCGGCGCTCTATCCCGTTGACGCCGCTCTCTCTGCCCTTTAAACGACCTTCACCGCGGCGCTGCCAAGCAGTGCTCCGGGCCCAGGTGGCGGAATTGGTAGACGCGCTGGTTTCAGGTACCAGTGGTGCAAGCCGTGGAGGTTCGAGTCCTCTCCTGGGCACCAACACCCTTCAGCGGTGTTGATGCCAGCCCTGAGCGGGGCACGACCTGATCCGGCCTTAAGGCCATCCCCATCCTCTGAAACATCATGGTCGCCACAGGGTTCGACATCGTTCGGGATGTCGAACCGGTCCGGGCTGCCCCGCGTTGGGCTGCACCAACCGGAGGAGACGCTCATGCCCGGCAGCCGCGACGATCTGCTCACCGCCCGACCGCACTTGACCCGTCGCGACGAGGACAAGGCCGCCGCCAAGGCCGGCGTGACCCCGGCCGACCACGATGCCGCGCGAAAAGCCGACGCCCTCGATCCCGGCACCAGCACGACCGGTGACGAACCGCGCCCTCGGCCCGCTCCGGCCGGCGAGGGTGAGGTTTGAACCGGACCCGGCCGAATTGACGGCGCGACGAACCCGCCCGGGCCGTCGGCCGGACGGATGCTGACGCGCATGGTGAATCTTGGCTCATCCGACGCGGAGACCCACCCCGTGAGCCGTTACCGCGTTCACGTCTTCCCCGATCCGGCAACGGCTGCACGCTGACGCGGCGTAGCAAGGGCTTCGATCCCGTCTGGACCGACTTCGGCGCGCGGGTCATCCCAACCGCCGAACATCGTGTGCGTCGACGCCGCGCGAACCGCAGCGGAGGCGCGGCGGGTCAAGGACGTGGCACAGGCCGGCCGCTGCCTGGCGCGGACGGCCGTGCCGGACGGCGCCCGTCGCGCGGCGGCGATCGGGCCCCAGGTGACCCCGTTGCGCCGAATGGGGATCGGAGAACCCGAGAGGGCCCGCCGTTCCCCGTAGCGGGAGCCCCGCACGGGTTCGCGGCGCTCCCGCCAAGATGCGGATGGGATCGGATGTCCGCTGCGTCGGGAGGCCGTCGCGCCGGAAGCCGGATCAGGCGATCGCCATTCCCGATGCCGCGATCAGGGTGCAACCGTTGGTGCTGAGATCGGTCGCCGAGGCCCAGAAGGTGATGTTGACGCCCGGATGGGCATTCGCCGACCCCCAGGGATTGTGCAGTTCGAACAGGCTCTTATTCGCGTCGTAGTCGATCACCTCGTACATGTGGTTGTGAACGAAATCCCCTGAGGTCTTGCTGCCGGTCGCCACGAGGACTTCCTGCCCGTTCTTCCAAGCATCGACGGCGCCCGCCGTGCCGGGCGAGGATGTGGTTACCGTCTTGCCGGTAATCTCGCCGATCGCCTCACCCCACCCACCCGAGATGAGATCGTAGGAATTGCCCGAACTGCGGGGCAGGATGCCCTGCTCGTTGACCTCGGCATAGGCCTTCTCGGCCAGGGCGGCCCATTTGACGGGACCGTTCGCGAAGGTATGGCGCGAGCCGTTGCTCCACTTGTAGCCGTTCGTGTAGGAGACGAACTCGCTGTCCACGGTCACGTACACGGCCTTGTTCTGGTGGCCGGTGTCGAAGAAGCGGACGCCGTAGGTGCCGTCGCCGTTATCCGTGAACATCGATTGGATCGCGTTCGGCTCGCGCAGAGCGACATCTCCCAAGGCCGCCAGAAAATAGCAATCTCCGACGCTGCCCTGGTTCACGTCCAGGTAGGTCGGCGCGCCACCCTCGCCGTAGAGCGGGGTGGTGTCGTTGGCGTAGGCGCGCGTGCCGCCGTTGCTCCAGAAGCTCGGAAGATCGGTTCCGAGGAACCATTTCCCGATCAGCTTGTTCGCCTTGTCCTCCGAGGAGCTGCCATCCAGGTTGCCGAGGTCCGTCGCCGAACCGCCCCCGGTCCAGTGCGCGTTGGCCGTGTTGCCGCCGATCAGCGCGTCCGCGATGAAGGCGTCGTAACTCGACGTCGTGATGCCGTCCTTCTGGTTCAACAAGGAATCGAGCGTCTTGAGGGTGCTGAACTCGGACGAGGAGATGCCCCCGGCTGCCGCGTCCTGCAGGATGTGCAGGAGGGACGCGTGATCGAGGGAGCCATTCTTGATGTACTTGGCGACGTCGTCGTGGATGCCGCTGTCCTCCAGCCGGTCCAGTGACGGGCTGTCGGCGGTGCCGGTACTTTGGCCGCCGGAGGTGGGGGCTGCCGAGGCCACCGCCGATCCGGCGCTCGGTTCAGGCACGGACCCTGTCACCGCCGGTGCCGCACCCTGGACCTCATGGCCGGAGATCAGAGACGCAGCGTGATTGAAATCCCTGAAAGACGGCCTCAAGAGAAATTCATCGAACCCGAATGTTCGCGCTTGGAAATCAGGCCGTCCCAGAAAATATTCAGGCTCTTCAAAATCAGTAATATCAAATTCGTTTAAAGATTGATTTTCTTCAGGACGATATATCGGATTTTTCTCGTTTTTTACCAGATGATCGTTCGAGTGAAAAGAGTTTTTCATTTCGAAGTCCTCTCTTATTGTAAAGAGTGACTTCCATTCCCATAGGTCATCTGGTTGCACAATGACGGATTTGGGCGCCAGGATCGACATTAATGAAAGTGATTTACGATACAAGACAAGATTCGATCGAATTCGAACGATACCGCCGGCGATCCACCCAGTCGATACCGCGTGGCTGAACCCGACCGTGCCGCGATCCCTGCAGATGTCGGTGAACGACGTCCTCGGCATCGTCGCGCCGCAAGTGACGGACCGCGCCATCGTCGCGGGCGGCCATCGCCGACTCGTCGCTCTGCGCTTGCCTCTCCGACCCGGCGGACGAGACCTGCGACGATCTCGCGGCGAGCCACTACGCATCGAGGTGCGGCTCGAGGCGGATCGCGGCCCTGTCCGGCTGGCGCCCGACGCCCAGCCCCGCGCCTCAGCCCGGGGACGACCCACCGGCGCCGCGTGCCTCGGGCGTGGGGGCGGCACCCTGGGCCGGGCTCCCGTCCGGGCTCGATTTCGGCCGCTCCGGTGCGGCACTCTCGGGGTAGCGGGCGCGGTAGGCGCGGAGGAAGTCGGTCAGCGTCTCGGCGCTGGTCGCCTGGCGCACGAGGCTGCGGAAGGCCGCCGTGCCGGAGGCGTTCGGCGAGGCGACGAGGCCGAAGGTGCGGGCGTCCGGGCTCTCGGCCATCTTCGGGGTGAATTTCGAGCGCAGGCGGTCGAGGCTCAACGGATCCTCGGCCAGCGCGTAGCCGATCGCTGCCCGCATCACGTCGCCGCGCTCGGCGTCGGTCAGAGGGCCGGGTTCGCGCCAGCGGGTGCCGAGCAGGGATTCGTGCGCCTCCCCGGCCTCGCGCCAGCGCCGCGCACTCCACAGGATGTCGCCGCGCAAGTGCGCCGCCTCCGGGGTGGTGTTGCCGTCGAGCAGTTCGAGGGCGAGGTCGGTGCGCGAGAGGTCGGAGAGGGCCCGGACCTCGAGCAGCAGGCGTGCGTCGCGGATCTGTGCCGGCAGTTCCGGCAGTCGGGTGTTCTGCAGCACCTTCAGGGCCTTCAGCGGCTGGCCCTCCATCAGCCGCACGGTCGCAAGCCGTGCGGCCACGCTCGCCCGCGCCGCACCGGTGAGGCGGTTGTCGACCTGATGCTGGAGCAGCTCGCCGGCGGCATCGAGGAGGTCGAGGGCGACGAGGCGGTCGGCGAGACGGCGCACGATCTCGTCGCCCTGGCGGCCGACCGGCGTGAACTCCTTGAAGTCGTAGAACAGCGCCAGGGCCTCGATCTTGCCCAGGCTGTCGCCCCGGTCCGAGAGGAACAAGGCGGCGAACAAGGCCACCGTGTCGTCGTGAAGGCCGCGGGTGACCGGGTGGTCGGGGAAGAGGCGGTTGGCCTTGCGGGCGGTCGCGAAGGCGTCGCGCCAGCGGCCGACGCCGGCATAGAGCCGGCCGAGCCGGGCCAGGGCCTCGGCCTCCGCCTCGCCGTGCCAGGTCAGGGTCAGGCGCTCGAGGCGGTCGATCGCCGCCTCCGGCGTCATCGTGCCGGTGGCCCGCCCGAGATCGATCCCCCGCAGGGTCGCCTCGGCGGCGATGGCGGGCGCGCCGGTCTCGGCGATCTGCTGATAGGTGCGGCGGGCCTCGCCGTCCTGGCCGATCGCCTCGGCGAAGCGCGCCTTGTAGAAGGCCAGCCGGTCGCGGGCCTGCGGCGCATCGGCGAGAGACGAGACGGCGGTGAGCGCCCGCTGGGCGAAAGCCGGATCCTTGGCGTCGAGGGCCGCCTGCACGGCCGCGAGGTAGAGCTGCACCTGCAGGTCGTCCGGATAGGCCTCGATCAGCGGCATGCTGGCCTTGAAGGCGGTGATCGCCGCGGCGCTGCGCCGGCCGCGCGCATCGACGACGCCGCGCCACAGCCGTAGCTCGGGGTCCAGCGCCCGCTTGCCGTCGGGGGTGAGGAAGCCCGCCGCCCGTGCATCCTGGTCCAGGCGCAGGGCGGCGATGGCCGAGAGGAGCCGCACCGGCCGCTCGGCCGCGAGCGCCGGGTCCTCCCGGACCGCCAGCGCCAGCACGCCGGCGGCCTCGGCCGCGAAGTCGTTGGCGAGGAGGACCCGGACGAGGTCGATGCGC
>JAEWKL010000531.1 GCA_023386115.1 Pseudomonadota bacterium | reverse complement strand
GACCTGCTGCGCCCCGGCGGCCTGCTGGTGCTGATCCACCGGGCCGATGCGCTGCCCGCCTGCCTCGACGCGCTGGCGGGCCGGTTCGGCGCGCTCCAGGTCACACCGGTCCAGCCCCGGGCCGAGGCTCCGGCGATCCGCGTGCTGGTGGCGGGTTTGCGCGGCAGCCGGGCGCCCTTCACCCTGGCGCCGGCTCTGGTGCTGCACGGGCCGGACGGGCGGTTCACCGAGCGGGTGGAGGCGATGCATCGGGGCGAGTGGCCCTGACGGGTCACCGCAGCGACACCGCCCCGCCCGGGTGCCGCCAGATCGTCCCGTCGAGCTCCAGCTCCATCAGCAAGCCGTGGACCACCCGCGCCGGAACCCCAGCCTGTCGCGCCAGCGCATCGACGGGCACCGGCGACGGTCCGAGGAGTGCAAGCAGGACGGCCCGGTCGTCCCGCGGCACGGGCTGCGGAGGCGCTCCGTCGAGGGCGCTCTGCGCCGGCTCCGCCGCCATGGCGGTGACCGGCTCCTCGGCGGAGAAATCGATCTCGTCCCAGTAGAGCGCGGGCTCGGGGCGGTCCGCCGCGTCCTCGACCCCCTTGTCCGGTGCGGGACCGCCGATCAGGGGAGCGAGCACCGCCATCACGTGCTCGGGGGCGGCGCAGAGCGTGGCGCCGTCGCGGATGAGGTCGTTGGTGCCCTCGGCCCGGGGATCGCGGGGCGAGCCCGGCACGGCAAAGACCTCGCGGCCCTGCTCCAGGGCGAACCGGGCGGTGATGAGCGAGCCGGAGCGCCGCGCCGCCTCGACCACCACCGTGCCGAGGGCGAGGCCCGAGATGATGCGGTTGCGGCGCGGGAAGTCGCGGCCGCGGGGCTCCCAGCCCATCGGCATCTCGGCGACGACCGCGCCGCCGGATTCGAGGATCCGTGCGACCAGCTCCTCGTGCTCGGACGGATAGATCCGGTCGTGCCCGCCGGCCAGGACCGCGACGGTGCCGCTCTGGATTGCCGCCTTGTGGGCGCGGGCATCGATGCCGCGGGCCAGGCCCGAGACGATCACCAGCCCCTCGGCGCCCAGCGCATGCGACAGACGCTCGGTGAAGGTGAGGCCGGCGGCGGAGGCGTTGCGCGAGCCGACGATGGCGACCGCCGGCCGCTTCAGGCATGCGGCGTCGCCGCGGATCGCCAGGAGCGGCGGCGCGTCGGCGGTGGCCTGGAGCGGGAGGGGATAGTCGGGCTCGCCCATCGCCACGAAGCGGGCCCCGAGGCGGGCGGCCGCCGCGATCTCGCGCTCGGCCTCGGCCTTGGTGGCCACCCGGATCGGCTTGGCCCGGGCCTTGGCGAGGCCCGGCAGGGCCTTCAGCGCCGGCCCGGCCCCGCCGAAGCGGTTGACCAATCCCCGGAAAGTGCGCGGGCCGACGCCCTCCGAGCGGATCAGGCGGAGCCAGTCGAGGCGCTGCGCGTCGCTTAACTGCAAGACCCTCTCCCCTCAAAGCTCCGTCGAACCTTGGGTGAGGGTCGATGTCAGACCTTCAGCCCTTCTGCCCGATGCGCCCTTCCGTCCCCGCGGCGAGGCGGCGGATATTGGGCGCGTGCTTCCACCATAGCAGCAGGGCGAGCACGCAGAACAGCACCGCGAGGCGCCCCTGGCCGAAGGCCCACAGGGCAGCGGGGGTGGCGGCCGAGGCTGCGAGCGCCGAAGCCGAGGAGTAGCGCAGGAGGAAGGCGAGGCCGAGCCAGACCGCGGCGAAGACCAGCACCCCGAGCGGGAACAGCCCGAGCAGGACGCCGATGAAGGTGGCCACGCCCTTGCCGCCCTTGAAGCCGAGCCAGACCGGGAAGAGGTGGCCGAGGAAGGCGCCGAGGCCGGCGGCGAGCGCCGCCTCCTGCCCACTGAGGCGGGAGGCGATCAGCACCGCGGCGGTCCCTTTCAGCGCGTCGCCGAGCAGGGTCGCCGCGGCGAGCCCCTTGCGCCCGGTGCGCAGCACGTTGGTGGCGCCGATATTCCCCGAGCCGATCGCCCGCACGTCGCCGAGGCCGGCGAAGCGGGTGAGGATGAGCCCGAAGGGAATCGCGCCGAAGAGGTAGCCGACGACGAGCCAGAGGGCGATCTGCGACCAGTCCGGCGCCATCAGCGCGTCTCCTCGATGCGGTGGACGATGCGGCCGGCGACCATGGTCAGGGCCGCCTGCCCCTGCAGCCGGGCCTCGTCGAAGGGCGAGTTCTTGGAGCGCGACTTGAGCTGGCGCTTGTCGAGCACGTAGGGCGCGTCGGGGTCGATCAGCACGAGGTCGGCCGGGGCGCCGGGTGCAAGGCGCCCGGTCTCGCGGCCGAGCACCCGCGAGGGTGCCGCCGAGAGGGCGGCGAGCAGCCGCGGCAGCGCGATGTCGCCGGCATGCACGAGGCGTAGGGATGCGGCGAGCAGGGTCTCGATCCCGAGCGCCCCGTCGGCGGCCTCCGCGAAGGGCAGGCGCTTGGTCTCGACGTCCTGCGGGTTGTGGTCGGAGACGATGACGTCGATTACGCCCTCGTTGAGCGCCGCCACCACCGCGTGGCGGTCCTGTTCGGTCCGCAGGGGCGGCGAGAGCTTGCAGAAGGTCCGGTAGTGGCCGATGTCGTTCTCGTTCAGCACCAGGTTGTTGATCGAGACGCCGCAGGTCACCGGCAGCCCGGCCTCCTTCGCCCGCCGCACGATCTCGACCGAGTCGGCGCAGGAGATCATCGCCGCGTGGTAGCGCGCGCCGGTGAGGCGCACGAGGCGGATGTCGCGCTCCAGAAGGATCGTCTCGGCCTCCCTGGGGATGCCGTGCAGGCCGAGCCGCGAGGCCATCTCGCCCTCGTTCATCACCCCGTCGCCGACCAGCGTCGGCTCCTCGACGTGCTGCATCAGGAGCACGCCGAAATCGCGGGCATAGGTGAGCGCGCGGCGCATCACCTGGGCGTTGGTGACGGCCTTGAGCCCGTCCGTGAAGGCGACGGCGCCCGCCTCGGTGAGCAGGCCGAACTCGGTCATCACCTGGCCGGCGAGCCCCTTGGTGATGGCGGCGGCGGGAAGCACGTGGGTACTGGCGGTGTCCCGCGCCCGGCGCAGCACGAAGTCGACGATGGCCGGGTCGTCGATCGGCGGGTTGGTGTCGGGCATGCACACGAGCGTGGTCACGCCGCCGGCCGCCGCCGCGGCGCTGGCGCTCGCCAGGGTCTCGCGGTGCTCGGCCCCCGGCTCGCCGACGAAGGCGCGAAGATCCACGAGGCCGGCGGTGAGCACCTGGCCTCCGCACTCGATCACCTCGGCGCCCTCGGGCACGGAGGCGGGTTTGCCCCAGTGCACGTCGGCGATGCGATCGTCGCGGACGAGCACCGCACCCGGGCCCTCGCGGCCGGTGGCGGGGTCGATCAGGTGGGCGTTGGTGAGGAGGAGTGTCGTCATCGGATGGACCGCTCGGGGTTCGGCGGAAGCATGGCGGAGCGTTCCTCGACGGCGGCAAGGACGGCGTCGAGCGCGCGCTGGGGGTTGCTGCCGAGGAAGGCGTCGTTCGTGAACGGCATGATTTCGAACGATTGGCTGCGCAGCCAAGAGTCGCGAGCGACGTCGCGGTTGCGGCGCGCGGTGGTCTCGTGCGGCTCGCCGTCGAGCTCGACGATCAGTCGGGCGGCAGGACAGAGGAAATCGACGATGTATGGGGTGATGGGAACCTGCCGCTTGAACTTGTGCCCGGAAAGGCGACCCGTACGGACTTGGCTCCAGAATAAAGTTTCGGCGCGGGTCGCGAGAGAGCGCTGATCCTTGGCGAAATCTCTGAGCCTCTCGGAAACTGGATTTCGCTTTTCCTGCTCCATCCACCCCTCCTTCCAAGCTCGCCGCCCCTGAACCCTCCCCCCTCTGCGGGGGAGGGGAACCACGTTTCCGAATAGACTTGGACCGTTCTGAAGGGCGCCTCCTGGAGCGGCGTCGCGCTGCCCCTCTCCCGCCCCACTCCGTGGGGCACCCTCCCCCCTCTGCGGGGGGAGGGTTCAAGCCGCGGCGCCCGTCACCAAAGTCTTGGGCTCGCCGTCACGCGTTCGGCAGGTGCGTCGCCATCGCCTCCAGCACCGCCATCCGCACCGCGACCCCCATCTCGACCTGCTCCTTGATCAGCGACTGCGCCCCGTCGGCGACCTCCGAGGAGATCTCGACGCCGCGGTTCATCGGGCCCGGATGCATCACGAGGGCGTCGGGCTTCGCGTGGCGCAGCTTGTCGCCGTCGAGGCCGAAATAGCGGAAATACTCCTTCACCGAGGGCACGAAGGAGCCGTTCATCCGCTCGCGCTGGAGCCGCAGCATCATCACGATGTCGGCGTCCTTGAGCCCCTGGCGCATGTCGGTGAAGACCTCGACGCCGAAGCGCGGGAGGCCTGGCGGCAGCAGGGTCGAGGGGCCGATCACCCGCACCCGGGCGCCGAGCGCCTGGAGCAGGATGATGTTCGAGCGCGCCACCCGCGAATGCAGGACGTCGCCGCAGATCGCGACGGTGAGCCCTTCGACCCGGCCCTTGTTGCGCCGGATGGTCAGCGCGTCGAGGAGCGCCTGGGTCGGGTGCTCGTGGGCGCCGTCGCCGGCATTCACGACAGAACAATCGACCTTGCGGGCGAGGAGATGCACCGCCCCGGCCTGATGGTGCCGCACCACGATGATGTCGGGGCGCATCGCGTTGAGCGTCGCGGCGGTGTCGATCAGGGTCTCGCCCTTCTTCACCGACGAGGAGGCGACCGACATGTTCATCACGTCGGCGCCGAGGCGCTTGCCGGCCAGCTCGAACGAGGACTGGGTCCGCGTCGAGGGCTCGAAGAACAGGTTGATCTGGGTGCGCCCGCGCAAGGTGGTGCGCTTCTTCTCGACCTGGCGGCTGATCTCGACGGCCTCGTCGGCACGGTCGAGGAGCGCCGCGATATCGAGGGGCGAGAGGCCCTCGATGCCGAGGAGGTGGCGGTGCGGGAAGCCGGGGGGTGCCTGGGTGCTCATCCTGAGACGAGCGCTATAGGAGCCGGGCGAGCCGCCCGCAAGGACGGGCTTCGACCATAGGCGGTATTTGACAACCGCCGCGTCATCACCCACTTGTCCGCTTCGCCGCGCGAAAACCCGTGCCGGCCGCCCCGCACAAGTTGAAGCCCGATCTGCCGCGGTGTGCTCTTCGAAGAGGCAGCCCGTCCATGAAAGTCGTCGTCGTCGAGTCACCGGCCAAAGCCAAGACGATCAATAAATACCTCGGCAGCGACTATGAGGTGCTGGCCTCGTTCGGGCATATCCGGGATCTTCCGGCGAAAGACGGCTCGGTCGACCCCGAGCAGGACTTCCATATGCTATGGGAGCTGGAGGATCGCGGGGCGAAACGCGTCGCCGAGATCGCGAAAGCTGTGAAGGGCGCCGACACGCTGATCCTGGCGACCGACCCGGACCGCGAAGGCGAGGCGATCTCCTGGCACGTGCTGGAGGCGCTCCAGGCCAAGAAGGTGCTCAAGGACGTCGCAGTCGAGCGCGTCACCTTCAACGCCATCACCAAGGACGCGGTCGAGACCGCGATGGCCCAGCCGCGGGCGATCGACCAGGCCCTCGTCGACGCCTACCTGGCGCGGCGCGCCCTCGACTACCTCGTCGGCTTCAACCTCTCGCCGGTCCTGTGGCGCAAGCTCCCGGGCGCCCGCTCGGCGGGGCGCGTGCAGTCGGTGGCGCTCCGCCTCGTCTGCGACCGCGAGCGCGAGATCGAGACTTTCAAGCCGCGGGAATACTGGTCGATCGTGGCGACGCTCAAGACCGCGGGCGGCGCGGTGTTCGAGGCGCGCCTCGTCGGCGCCGACGGCAAGCGGATCCAGCGCCTCGACGTCGGTACGGCGGAGGAGGCGGACGCGTTCCGGCGCGACCTCGAACTCGCCACCTTCACGGTCGCCTCGGTCGAGGCCAAGCCCGCCAAGCGCCACCCGCAGCCGCCCTTCACGACCTCGACGCTGCAGCAGGAGGCCTCGCGCAAGATCGGCCTCGCGCCGGCCCAGACCATGCGGGTGGCGCAGCGCCTCTACGAGGGCGTCGACATCGCCGGCGAGACCGTCGGCCTCATCACCTACATGCGGACCGACGGCGTCGACATGGCGCCGGAGGCCGTCGCCCAGGCGCGCCAGGTGATCGGCGCCGAGTACGGCGACGCCTACGTGCCGGGCGCGCCCCGCAAGTACAGCGTCAAGGCGAAGAACGCGCAGGAAGCCCACGAGGCGGTGCGCCCGACCGATCTCGCCCGGCTGCCGAAGGACGTCGCCCGCTTCCTCGATCCGGAGCAGGCCAAGCTCTACGAGCTGATCTGGACCCGCACGGTGGCGAGCCAGATGGAATCGGCGGAGCTGGAGCGCACCACGGTCGAGATCGTGGCCCAGGTCGGCCCCCGCCGAATCGAGCTCCGTGCCACCGGCCAGGTGGTGAAGTTCGACGGCTTCCTTACCCTCTACCAGGAGGGCAAGGACGACGAGGAGGACGAGGAATCCCGCCGCCTGCCGCCGATGCGCCAGGGCGACGCGCTGGCCCGCGAGCGCATCGCCGCGACCCAGCACTTCACCGAGCCGCCGCCGCGCTATTCCGAGGCGAGCCTGGTCAAGCGGATGGAGGAGCTCGGCATCGGCCGTCCCTCGACCTACGCCGCCGTGCTCCAGGTCCTGCGCGACCGGGAATACGTCAAGATCGACAAGAAGCGCCTGGTGCCGGAAGACAAGGGCCGGATCGTCACCGGCTTCCTCGAGAGCTTCTTCCGCCGCTACGTCGAATACGACTTCACCGCCGACCTGGAGACGCAGCTCGACCGGGTCTCGAACGCCGAGATCGATTGGCGTGCGGTGTTGCGCGATTTCTGGCGCGATTTTTCTGCGGCGATCGCCGGGACCAAGGAGCTGCGCACGGCGGAGGTGCTGGAGGCGCTGAACGGGCTGCTCGCCGAGCACATCTTCCCGGCCAAGGCCGACGGCTCGAACCCCCGCGCCTGCCCGAATTGCGCCGGCGGCCAGCTCTCGCTCAAGCTCGGCAAGTTCGGCGCCTTCGTCGGCTGCTCGAACTATCCCGAGTGCAAGTATACCCGCCAGCTCAACGCGACGGGCCTCGACGGCGACGGCGAGGGGTCCGGCGAGGGCGGCCAGCCCGGCGTGCGGGTGCTCGGCGACGATCCGGAGACCGGCCTGCCGGTGAGCTTACGCGACGGCCGCTTCGGCCCCTTCGTGCAGCTCGGCGAGGCCTCGGCCGAGAAGGGGGCGGAGAAGCCCAAGCGCTCCTCCCTGCCCCGCGGCCTGTCGCCGTCCGCCGTCGATCTCGAGAAGGCGTTGAAGCTCCTCTCCCTGCCGCGCGAGGTGGCGCGTCACCCGGAGACCGGCGAGCCGATCCTGGCCAATATCGGCCGCTACGGGCCCTACGTGCAGCACGGCAAGACCTACGCCAATCTCGGCAAGGACGACGATGTCCTGGAGGTCGGCGCCAACCGGGCGATCGACCTGATCGTCCAGAAGGAGCAGGGCGGCGGGCGCCCGGCGCAGGATCCCGGTCGCCTGATCGGCACGGCGCCCGACAGCGGCAAGCCCGTCACCGTCAAGGCCGGCCGCTACGGCGCTTACGTCACCGACGGCGAGATCAACGCCACCCTGCCGAAGGGGGCGGATGCCGGGGCGGTGACCCTGGAGGAGGCCCTGCGCCTGATCGCAGCCCGTCGCGAGGCCGGAGGTGGGACGAAGAAGAAGGCGGGGGCACGGAAGGCGCCGGCCAAGACTGCCGCCGGCAAGTCCACCGCCGGCAAGACGAAGGCCGCGGCCAAGGAAGCGTCGGACGACGAGTCTGCCGAGGCGAAGCCGAAGCCCGCGACGCGCAAGGTCCCGGCCAAGAGCGCTGCCGCGAAGCCGGCGGCCAAGAAAGCTCCGGCGAAGAAGCCTGCCGCCAAGAGCGCGGCCGGCGAGTAGAGCGCACCGGCCCGACCCTCCCCCCTCTGCGGGGG
>JAEWKL010000528.1 GCA_023386115.1 Pseudomonadota bacterium | reverse complement strand
GCCCGGATCAGGGCCGAGGCCCCGCCCGGGCCCTGGCTGATCGCCGGCAACAGCATGGGGGCGAAGGTCGCCCTGGCGCTGGCGCGGCGCCATGAGGACGGTGATCCCGCGCTCGCCGGCCTCGCCGGTCTCGTGCTGCTGGCCGGCTCGCCGCCTTCACCCGAGCCGATGGCGGAGGAGCGCCGGCAGGCGATGATCGACTGGATCGACGCCGATCCGGAGACCCGCCGGCGCGAGGCCGAGGCCTTCGTGGCGGCCAATGTCGGTGCGCCGCTGGCGCCGGAGGACCACGCCCGGACGGTCGAGGACGTGCTGCGAACCAACCCGCAAGCTTGGAAGGCCTGGCTCACCGGCGGCGCCACCGAGGATTGGCGCGAGCGCATCGGAGCCCTGTCCACACCGGCACTCGTGGTGAGCGGGGCCGAGGACGGCGATCTCGGGCCGGAGGCCCAGGCCGCGCTGACCCTGCCGCACCTCGCCCGCCACCGCCACGAGGTGGCGCTCGGCGCCGGTCACCTGCTGCCCCTGGAGCGGCCCGAGGCCCTGGCGGCGCTGATCCACGCCTTCGTCGCCGCGCCGCCCGACACCGCCGAGGCCCCGACCCTGCCGCCGGCCTTCGCGACGCTGATGGGGTCGGACCGGGTCAATTCCCGCCTGCGCGCGACGCTCCGCGCGCGGATGCGCGAGCCGGACGGGCCATTCTGCCTGGGCGCGGAGGAACGCGTCACGCTCGAAGCCTGCCTCGACCGGGTGCTGCCGCAGGACGGTCCGGGCCGGATCGACCTCGCCCGCCGCATCGATGCGCGGCTCGCGAGCGGCACCGGCGACGGCTGGCGCTACGCCTCCCTGCCGCCCGACGCGGAGGCCTGTTCCCGGGCCCTCCGCACCCTCGATGCCGCCGCCCGCGCGGCGCATGGGCGCCGCTTCGCGGATCTCGACGGGCCCGACCGGGACGCGCTCCTCGATCGCGCCGATGCCGGGCGCCTGCCGGCCATCCCCGACGGCCTCGCCCCTGAACTGATGAGCTGCTGGTTCGAGGAGCTGCGCGGTGAGGCGGTGCGGACCTGGCTCGCCCATCCCGCCGGCCTCGCGGCAATCGGCTTCACGGGGATCGGAGCGGGAGGCGACGAAGCCGATGCCCTGCCGGGCTATCGCCTGACCGGCCTGAACGAACGCGAATCCTGGGAAGCCCCGATCCTCGACACCGTTGGAGACGTCCGATGAACCTCGCGGGGCAGCGCCGCTACGGCCACGACGAGGTCGTCGACGCCGTGGTAGTCGGGGCCGGGGCGGGGGGCGCGCCGCTCCTCGCCGCGCTGGCGGCTTCGGGCCTCAGGGTCGTCGCCCTCGAGGCGGGGCCGAACTTCGACCCGGCGGCTTACGGCTTCGACGAGACGCTCGCCGACGAGATCTACTGGACCGAGGAGCGCCTGAGCGGCGGCTCGACGCCGGAGGCCTTCGGCGCCAACAACAGCGGCACCGGGATCGGCGGCTCGACGCTGCATTGGGGCGCCTTCGTGCCCCGGGCCGACCCGCGCGACTTCCGCCTGCAGGCCGAGAGCGGCGAGGGCTGCGACTGGCCGATCGACCATGCCGAGCTCACGCCGTTCTACGACCGCGTCGAGGCCTTCATCGGCACGTCCGGCCCGACGCCCTATCCGTGGGACGAGGCCCGCCGCTTCCCGCTGCCGCCGGTCCTGCGCAACGGCCCGGCCCAGCTGATGGCCGCGGCCTGCGACCGGCTCGGCATCACCGCGACGGACGCCCCGGCGGCTGTGGTCTCGCGCGACTTCACGCCCGGGGGCAGCGATCCCGGACAGCATGTGCCGGAGCGCAAGGCCTGCATCAATTGCGGCTATTGCCACCAGGGCTGCCGCACCCGCGCCAAGGCCAGCATGGACGTGACCTACCTGCCGCTGGCGGTGGCGAAAGGCGCCGAGATCCGCGCCGAGGCCCGGATGCACGGGGTCGAGCGCGACACGGCCGGGCGGATCACGGCGGTGATCTATCGCAGCGGGGGCCGTGACCATCGCCAGCGTTGCGCCCACCTGATCCTGTGCGCCGGCGCCGTCGAGACGCCGCGGCTCCTGCTCCACCTCGACCTCGCCACCGGCAGCGGCCAGGTCGGCCGCAACTATATCGGCCATGTCGCGACCCAGGTCTGGGGCACCTTCGCGGACGAGGTCGGCATGAACCGCGGCTACCCGTCCTCGCTCATCACCGAGGATTACACCCGGCCGAAGGGGGCGGACTTCGCCGGCGGCTACCTGGTGCAGAGCCTCGGCGTCGAGCCGCTGACCTGGGGCAACGCGGTCGCTCGCGGGCGCGGCCTCTGGGGCCAGGTGCTGACCGATTACCTCAAGCAGTACAATCGCGTCGCCGGAATCGGCATCAACGGCGAGACGCTGCCCTGCGACGCGAACGTCCTGACCCTGTCGGACGAGACCGACGCGCTCGGGATGCGCAAGGCGCATATCAGCTTCGGCTACGGCCCGAACGAGCACGGCCTCAACGCCCACGCCACGAAGGTGATGCGCGAGATCTGGGAGGCGGCGGGCGCCCGCGACGTCTGGGTGCTGGAGCGCGTCGCCCACACGCTGGGCACCTGCCGGATGGGGCGGAACCCCGACAGCTCCGTGGTCGATCCCTTCGGGCGCAGCCACGAGGTCGAGAATCTGTGGATCTGCGACGGCTCGGTCTTTCCGAGCTCGCTGGCGGCGAATCCGGCCTTGACCATCATGGCGCTGTCCCTGCGCACCGCCGGCGCGTTCCTGAAGGACCCTCGATGAGCGACGATCCCCGCGAGGCCGGTCCCCGGCCGCCCTTCCCCGGCGCGCAGCAGCAGCCGCGCCCCGGTCTCACCGGGCCGATGGACCCAGCTCCCGACCACGGCGAGGAGAGTTACGTCGGCAAGGGCCTGCTCACCGACAAGGTCGCCCTCGTCACCGGGGGCGATTCCGGCATCGGCCGGGCGGTCGCCATCGCGTATGCCCGCGAGGGGGCGGACCTGGCGATCGCCTACCTTGAGTCCGAGGAGGTGGATGCGCAGGAGACCAAGGCCTGGGTCGAGAAGGCGGGCCGGCGCTGCCTCCTGATCCCGGGCGACCTGCGCGACGAGGCGCATTGCCGGGCGGTCGTGGCGAAGACCGTGGCCGCGTTCGGCCGCATCGACGTGCTGGTCAACAACGCCGCCGCGCAGGTGGTGAATGAGGGCCTCGACGACGTCACCGCCCAGGACGTCGAGGGCTCGTTCCGTGCCAACGTCTTCGCGATGATCTACCTGGCGCGGGAAGCCGTGCCGCACATGAAGCCGGGCTCGGCGATCGTGAACTCGACGAGCCAGCAGGCCAAGGTCGCCGATGCCAGCATGCTGGTCTACGCCGCCACCAAGGGGGCGATCAGCACGCTCACGGTCGGGCTGTCGAACCTTCTGGCGCCGAAGGGCATCCGGGTGAACTGCGTCGCTCCCGGCCCGGTCTGGACGCCGATCCAGCCGATCGTGAAGTCCCCGGAGCAGATCGAGACACTCGGCGCCGACACGCCGCTCGGCCGGGCCGGCCAGCCGGCGGAGCTGGCCCCGGCCTACGTGCTGCTCGCCTCGCGGGAGGGCAGCTACATGACCGGCGCGCTGGTCCCGGTCACCGGCGGCCAGCCGATGCTCTGACGGACAGGCAGGGTCTCGGCCGGCGGGGTTTTCGCCGGAGTACCCCGCCCTAGCTTCTTCATCATCGGATGGACCCGGTGCGGGCCTGTCCCACCACCCCGGCGCGAAGACCGGGAGTAGACCCGAAAACCCCTCCGCAGCCTCGGAACGGCCGCCTGCCGGCCCCGTTGGTGCGGGACTTCACGGAGTTGACCAAGATGACGGATTCCCAGGGCAAGGCCGGCCAGCCGCGCCAGCACCGCACCCGCAACAACACCGACTCGAACGCCAAGCGCGTCTCGATCGAGACCCTGAACGCCCGCCTCGCCGACGGCATCGACCTCGCGCTCAACATCAAGCAGGCGCACTGGAACCTGAAAGGCCCGCAATTCATCGGCATCCACGAGATGCTCGACGGCTTCCGCACTGAGATCGACGACCTCAACGACAAGGTCGCGGAGCGCGCCGTGCAGCTCGGCGGGACGGCGCTCGGCACCGCCACGGTGGTCTCCGCCTCCTCGAAGCTCACCCCCTACCCGACCGACATCTACGCCATCGCCGACCACCTCTCGGCCCTGATCGACCGCTACGCGGCCTATGCCAATGCCGTGCGCGAGAACATCGACCAGACCGACGAGGCCGGCGACCCCGACACCGCCGACCTGTTCACCGAGGTCTCCCGCGCCGTCGACAAGCAGCTGTGGTTCCTCGAGGCCCATGTGCAGGAGCCGACCGGCGCGCTGCGCGACGGCGACGGCAAGGGCGCGCGCTGAAGGCGGCCTGTCCGGCGGGCGGGGCCGGCGACTGAGCCGGCTCAGGTCGCTGCGCATCGTCGGTGCGGCGGATCGTGGTTCGTCGAAGACGATGCGGCACAGTTGAACGATCGGGCACGGCCCGGTCGCGCCGTGCCCATGTTGTCTTCGTGAAGGGAGAGGACCGGACCTCCCTCGCCCTTTATCGTCGGGCTGTCCGGAGGAAGAAGTGGCGCGGATCTTCTCCTTTTCCCCCACAGATCCCGGGCTTGCCCGGGATCTGTCGGTGACGCGAGAAGTCGGGCAAGCCCGACTTC
>JAEWKL010000526.1 GCA_023386115.1 Pseudomonadota bacterium | reverse complement strand
GCGGCGAAGAGCGGCATGGTGCCGGGGGTCAGCGCCGCCCCGTGGCCGGCGGGCGCGTAGCGCAGGGCCACCGAGATCAGGAGCGCGAAGGGCGCGCCCTGCGCCATGTAGAGGACGGCGCCGTCGACGAGCGCGCTCCGGTCGAGGCCGCGCAGGCGCAAGGCCAGCACCGGCAGCAGCAGACACCCGCCGATGCCGAAGCGGAGCGCCACGAGGTCGGCGGGCCCGAGCACGCCCCCCGCCCCCACCGTCCGGCGGGTGATGACGAACCAGCCGCCCCACAGGCTGACGGCGACGAGCGCGAAGGCGACGCCCAGGGCGAGGCGGCGCCCGGACGGGGCGTCGGTCGAGGCCGTCCCGGACGTTCCGGGCCTCACGACGCCTGCGCCGCCGATGCGGGCTCCCGGTCGTCGGCGAGCTGGAGCCGGTGCAGCCGCGCATAGGTGCCGCCGCGGGCGATCAGCGCGGCGTGGCTGCCGGTCTCGGCGATCCGGCCGCCCTCCATCGCGACGATCAGGTCGGCGTCGCGGACCGTCGACAGGCGGTGGGCGATGACCAGGGTGGTGCGCCCGTGCATCAGCCGGGTCAGGGCCGCCTGGACGAGCTGCTCGGATTCGGCGTCGAGGGCCGAGGTCGCCTCGTCGAGGAGCAGGATCGGCGCGTCGCGCAGGAAAGCGCGGGCGAGGGCGATGCGCTGGCGCTCGCCTCCCGACAGCCGGTTGCCGGCGGGCCCGACCCGGAACTCGTAGCCCTCCGCCCTGGCGGTGATGAAGCCGTGCGCCGCCGCGGCCTTCGCCGCCGCCTCGATCTCCTCGCGGCTCGCGCCCTCGCGGCCGAAGGCGATGTTCTGCGCGATGGTGTCGTCGAACAGGACCACCTCCTGCGACACCACCGCGACCGCGCGGCGGAGCGAGGCCAGCGTCACGTCGCGCACGTCCTGCCCGTCGATCGCGACTCGGCCCTCCGTCACGTCGTAGAGCCGCGGCACCAGGGACAGCAGGGTCGATTTGCCGGACCCTGAGCGGCCGATGAGGGCCGTGGTGCGGCCGGCTGGGACCGTGAGGTCGATCCCCTCCAGGGCCGGCGCGTCGTCGCGGTAGCGGAAGCGCACGCCCTCGAACCGGACCTCGCCGCCGGAAACGCGCAACGCCGGCGCCCCCGGCCGTTCCCGGATCGTCGGCGCCTCGTCCATCAGCGCGAAGGTGCGCGACAGGGCGGCGAGCGCCTCCTGCAGGATGGCGTTCAGGTTGCCGAGCGCCCGGGCCGGCTGGGCGGCCAGCAGCAGGGCCGCGACGTAGCCGGTGAAGTCGCCCACCGTCTTCTCGCCCGACAGGATGCGGTGGCCGATGAAGGCGAGCACGCCGGCGACCGCGAGCCCGCCGCCGACCTCGAGCAGCGGGTCGAGCCGGCCGCGGGCATTGGCGGCCTTCATCTTCAGGCGGCGCACCTCGTCGAGGGCGTCGCGGGTGCGGCCCTTGAGGTAGCCCTCGAGGCCGTAGGTCTTGGCGACCCGGATTCCGGCCAGGCTCTCGCTGATCAGGCTCGCAGTGGCGCCGACCTGCTCCTGGGTCGAGGTCGAGACCCGGCGCAGCTTCTTGCCGATCCGGGCGATCGGCCCGGCGATGAACGGCACCGTGACCCCTGCGACGACCGTCAGCCAGGGGTCCATCCAGATCATCGCGCAGACCAGCGCGATCAGCATCGCCACGTCGCGCAGGAGCACGGTGGAGATGCGGGTCAGCGCCTCCTTGATGAAGGCGAAGTCGGTGGTGAAGCGTTGCGTCAGGCTCGCCGGGCTCTCGCGGCCGAGCTGGGCCAGGTCCTGCTCGATCAGGTGGCCGTAGAGCGCCGCCTGCATGTCGGCCTCGATCCGGGTGACGACCCGGTTGGTCAGGACCGTCTGGCCGAGCAGCGCGAAGCCCCGCACCGCGGTGACGGCGATCACCAGGGCCGGGCCGTAGGCGAGCGCGCCGGCATCCTTGGCGTCGAAGGCGTCGAAGGCGGCCTTGATCAACGTCGGGTAGAAGCCGGTGGCGGCGCCGATCACCGCGATCAGCACGAGCACGATGGCCAGCGTGCCGGCATGGGGCCGCAGCCAGTCGCGCCACAGCCGGGTGAGCAGCGGCAGCATGTCGCCGGAGAGGAGGGGGCGCCGCGCCATGATGCTCGCTTCATCCGTGGAATCGGACGCCGCGCTAGCACGGTGGTCGGGGAGCGGCAATTCGGGGCGGCGCGCGGCTGGGCTGCGGCGGCGCGCCTAATGCATCACCGCGAGGGCCGCATGGATCACGGTCGCTCCCCCGATCGGGGCGAGGAACCAGAGCAGCACGTTGACGACGATGATCCAGATCAGCACCCGCTCCTGGTGCCCGGTCAGCCGGGGCCGGGGCCGGGGCGGGCGCGGCGGCGGCTCCCAGGGCGGCCGCCATCCTCCCTCGACGAACATCGGCGCCTCCGCGCTGGCCTTCGCCCATGAGAGCTAGGAGGCCGGGGCGGCGGTGTCAGTGCGGCGTGTTGTGCCTGAGGAAGCGCTCAGGGACTGAGCCCGATCAACCCTGCGGCGCGCAGCCCGAGGGGCGGCTCGCGATTCGAAGCGGATGGTCAGGCCGATGGCAGGGATGCGGCCGTGGCCTCTGCCCTGGCGCGCACCCATGCGCGGCGCGGCCAACCCAGCACGAGCACGATCGGGAAGCATGCGAGCGAAAGCGACGAGAGGCGTACCGAGATCGCGTCGCTCGACCGCAGACCCGCCAAGCCGAAATACCCGAACATCAAGCCCGTGGTCAGGACGTGCGTCACGATGCACGCGGATAACGGCAGGCTCAGCACCCCGTAAAGGGTCGGGAGCACCGTGCGATAGAGATCGAGAAGCGCGACGAAGACCAGCGGCGTCAGGACGATGCAGACGATCCACGGAGGAAGGCCGAGCCCCTGGCAGAGATGGCCGATGTCGCCTTGCGCGAACGTGCGGATGGGCACGTAGTCGTAGACGTTGGCGAGGTTCATGAACAGGAACCAGTAGAGGAGCAGCCCCCCGAGTCCGGGCAGGCAGGTCGGCGCGCGCACCAGAACTCCACGCGCCACGAGGAAGAGGCCGCCGTTCAGGAAGAGCGGTCCCGTGGCGGCGACGAGCGCGACGGCCCGGCCCCGTCCGGCGGCGAATGCGCCGGCATAGTCGACGTTCTCGCCGATGGCGTACAGGGTGAGGGCGTTCACGAGCGTCGGCGGTCCCCACCGCAGCGACCCGGGCGTGGTTTTCAGTCCGAGAAGCCACGCCATCCCCGAATGACCATATTCGTGGACAAGCACGGCCGCGTGGTGGGCGAGAACGAGGATGGGCAGGGACGCGAGCAGGACGACCAGCCCGGATACGCGCGGCCGAGCCATGGGCGCGGGACACGGTCTGCAGTCCACGGAGAGGCCTTTCCTCAGACCAGGAAGAGGGCAGCGCGACGAATGTCGGTTGCCCACCCTCGGCAGCCCCCTGCGCGGTCGAGCCGACGGGGTCTGGACCTCAGCCCTTGTCGCGCAGCAGCCGCGCCTTGTCGCGCTGCCAGTCGCGCTCCTTGGCGGTCTCGCGCTTGTCGTGGAGCTTCTTGCCGCGCCCCAAGCCCAGCTCGACCTTCGCCCGGCCGCGCTCGTTGAAGTAGATCTTCAGCGGCACCACCGTGTAGCCCTCGCGCTGGGTCGCGCCGATGAACTTGTCGATCTGGCGCCGGTGCAGCAGCAGGCGGCGGGGCCGCTTGGTGTCGTGGTTGAAGCGGTTCGCCTCGAGGTATTCGGGGATGTAGGCGTTGAACAGCAGCAGGTCGTTGCCCGACGGCCCGGCGAAGGCCTCGCCGATCGTCGCCTTGCCGCCGCGCAGGG
Organism: Pseudomonadota bacterium; assembly: GCA_023386115.1. Classification (GTDB taxonomy): domain Bacteria; phylum Pseudomonadota; class Alphaproteobacteria; order Rhizobiales; family Beijerinckiaceae; genus Methylobacterium. Next base: position 1,602 of record JAEWKL010000526.1, on the reverse strand, counting down.
ACTTCACCTCGGTGCCCGTCAGCGCGATGCCCGCCTCGACCGTGTCGGTGATCTCGTAGTTGAAGCGGGCCTTCCGGTTGTCGGCGACGACACGGTTCTTCGGCTCGGGTTTCTTGGCCATCGGGCGGCGGAGATCCTCGGGTCCTTGGGTCCTCGGGAGCGGGCGGCGGGAGCCTCGAGGGGCTCCCGCTCTCATATAAGGCGCGGCTCAGCCGTTGGTGAGGCCGGCGTGGCGCAGCGCCCCGTCGACGAGGCCGCGCGTCCCCTCGCCCACCGGCACCATCGGCAGGCGCACGTCCTCGCGCATCAGGCCTAGCTGAGCGAGCGCGTACTTCGTCGGCGATGGGTTGGTCTCGGCGAAGAGGTGGGTGTGAAGCGGCATCAGCCGGTCCTGGAGCTGGAGCGCCGTGCGGTAGTCGCCCGCCAGGCAGGCCTCCTGGAAGTCGGCGCAGAGGCGCGGCGCGACGTTCGACGTCACCGAGATGGTGCCGTGGCCGCCATGCGCCATGAACCCTAAGGCCGTCGCATCTTCGCCAGAAAGTTGGACGAAGTCTTCGCCCATGGCTTGGCGTTGCAGGCTGACCCGGGCGACGTTGGCGGTGGCGTCCTTCACCCCGGCGATGTTCGGCAGCTCGTAGAGCCGCTTCATGGTGTCGACGCTCATGTCGATCACCGAGCGCCCGGGGATGTTGTAGATCAGGATGGGAATGCCGACCGCATCGTTCACCGCCTTGAAGTGCTGGTACAGCCCTTCCTGGGTCGGCTTGTTGTAGTAGGGCGTGACGATGAGCAGCGCGTCCGCTCCGGCCTTCTCCGCATGACGGGACCGCTCGATCGCCTCCGCGGTGGAGTTGGAGCCGGCGCCGGCCACCACCGGCACCTTGCCGGCGGCCTCGTCGATGCAGGCCTCGACCACCCGGTCGTGCTCGGCGTGGCTCAAGGTCGGGCTCTCGCCGGTGGTGCCGGTGGGCACCAGGCCATGGGTGCCGTTCTCGATCTGCCAAGCCACGAAGGCCCGAAAGGCGTGCTCGTCGAAGGCGCCGTCGCGGAACGGCGTCACCAGGGCGGTGAGCGAGCCCTTCAGGCGCTGCGAGATCTGCGTCGACGTCATGCTGGCGTTCCTCGCCCAGTCGGGGCGGCGCCCCCGGGATCTCTGGTTGGGAGGCCGGCCCGCATGCGGATCACCAACGAGACCACAGCCTTGGGGGACCATCGTCGGGGGACCAACTCGGCCGTCCGGCGTCCGACACATAGGGCCTTGAGCGCCTGCGCGCAAACGCTCGGCCATGGGGCCTTGAGCGCTGACGCGCGAACGCTCGGCCATGGGGCCTTGAGCGCTGACGCGCGAACGCTCCGGCGCCTGCTCCGTCGCGCGCAAACGCACGGGCTGCCCCTCGCGTTCCGGGACGTCCGGGCGCCAGGGTTAATCGCTTCTTAACGCGGCGCTCCCACCATGGGCGTCCGGTCTTTCGAGCTCTCCAGGGGAACGGGAACCATGCTGCTCTCGCCTCGACGGCGCCGCCTCGCGGTCCTCGCCCTCACGGTGTCCGGCGCCGCGCTGACCTCGCTGTCGGCGCTCGGCGGCTCGACCGTGGCGGCCCC
>JAEWKL010000517.1 GCA_023386115.1 Pseudomonadota bacterium | reverse complement strand
GGCGAGCTGCGCCTCGGCGTCGGTGACGTCGGCCCGGGCCCGGGTGACGGCGAATTGCAGCACGGTCGGGTCGAGGGCGGCGAGCCGCGCGCCCTTCGGCACGAGATCGCCGACATAGACGTCGCGGGCGACCATCCGGCCCGGCACCCGGAACCCGGCTTGCGTCTGGTAGCGCGGCTCGACCGTGCCGGCGAAGGGGCCGAAGGTCTCGGCGGTGCGGACCTCGACGGTCGTGGTGAGGACCGGGCGCACCGGGGGCGGGGCCTCGGCTTCCTTCGCCTGGCAGCCCGCCAGGGCGAGGAGGACCAGGACAGCGGGCGAGCGGGCGGGGACGGTTCTCATCGGGCGTCCTCTCCCACCACCGCGACCGTCTGGCCGGGGCGCAGGAGCTGGATGCCCGCGGTGACCACCCGCTCGCCCGGCGCGACCCCGTCCGACAGGATGATGGCCGAGCCGGCATAGCGCGCGATCGCCACGGTCTTGGGCGTGACGGTGTGGCTTCCCGGATCGAGCACCCAGACCGCCGGCTTGTCCTGCCAGCGAAACAGCGCGCTCCAGGGCAGGCTCACCGATGGCCGGGCGCGGAAGTGGCCGAGGCCCGCCACCGCGGCGCCGAGCGACATCTCCGGCGGTACCTTGGAGAGCCCGATCTTCACCCGCACGCCCCCGGAGGACGGATCGACCGCCGGCGAGACTTCCCGGACGGTGCCGGTGGTGCGCACGCGCGGATCCGACAGGAGGATGATCTCGACGGTCTTGCTCTCCGGCGGATCGGCGAGCAGCGTCTCGGAGACGATGAACACCGCGTCCCTGGGCCCGTCCTGGGCCAGGGTGAACACGGTCTGGCCCGACTGCACCACTTGGCCGGCCTCGGCGTTGCGCGCCGTGATGATGCCGGCGACCCCGGTCTTCAGCTCGGTATAGGAGAATTGCTCGCGGGCATTGCCGAGGGCGGCCTTGGCCGATTCGACCGAGGCCTGGGTGGTGCGCAGGGTCTGCTCGGCCTGGTCGTAGGCGGTGCGGGTCGTGTAGCCGCTGCGCATCAGCGATTGCTGGCGCTCGAAGCTCACCTTCGCCTGGGTCAGCAGGGCCTCGGCCGAGGCCAGCGCGGCTTGCGCGGTGTCGACGTTGACCTGTTGCTCCTGCGGCTCGAGCCGGGCCAGGACCTGGTCGGCCGTGACGTGCTCGCCGACCTCGACCAGGCGCTCCTGGATCTTGCCGCTGACCCGGAACGCGACGTTGCTCAGGAACTTGGCCTGGATGTCGCCGGTCAGAACGATCTGCTCGGCGACCGGCACGAGCGCGGCGGTGATCACCCGGACCTCTGCGAGCGCGGCTGCGTGGGACGCGGCCTTCGGCGCTTCGTCCTTGGCCGGGAAGGGCGCCTCGGCGTGGACCGGGCTCGCGAGAAGCAGGGCGGCCAGGCAGGCGGCGCCCCGTGGAAGCGGGGTGGGTCTCATGAGGGTCGCGCGCACCGATCAGGCCTTGAAGCAGCGGTAACCTACAGGAAGGATGAGGGGACTCAACGTGCGGAACGATCGTGAAGGAGCGGCCGCGAGGGGGCGGATGCGGCCGCTCCTTCCAGATGCGGGGCGTTCTCCTTCGAGAGGGCGCCCTGCATCTGTGGGGGCGCCCCGGCCATGCGCCGGGGCGAACCGGGAAAGGAATGTCGCGTCAGAGCTGATCCGGCGCGGAGAGGCAGGTGGCGCAGGGCGCCGCCGGGCGGGTCCAGGCCAGCAGGCCGGCCCAGCCGGCGAGCGCGAAGAGCAGCAGCGCGACCGTGGAGAGCGGCAGCCGCCGCGGCAGCAGCGGGCGGGCCATGTCCACCGGCGGCGCGTTCAGGGCGAGGCCGTTCGGCAGGCGGGTGAACCCGGGCCGGCGCGGCGCGGTTGCGGGGGACGGACACATCACCGTGCGGGCCATGGCGCGCTCCTTGAAGGCGACGCCCGCTTCGTACTAATAACTGACCAGACAGTCAATAAGGTGCGCGATGGCAGTTGTGGGACAGCGCCGACGGCGCAAGGAGGAGCGGCCCGGCGAGATCGTGGAGGCGGCCTTCGAGGAATTCGCCCGGGCGGGCTTCGCCGCGACGAAGCTCGACGACGTGGCGGCCCGCGCCGGGATCACGAAGGGCACGATCTACCTGTACTTCCCAAGCAAGGAGGACCTGTTCCTTGCGACGGTGCGGGAGATGAACCGGCCGGCGGCGGAGAACCTCGCGGCGCTCACCGCCGCCCCGCAGGGCTCGGCGATGGCGATCCTGCGGACCCATTTCGCCTTCGTGTACAAGCACATGGTCGAGGATCGGCGCGCCCGCGAGATCATGCGGATGCTACTGGCCGAGGTGAGCCGCTTTCCCGACCTCGCCGGCCGCTGGCGCGCCGAGGTGATCGGCCCGGCGGTGGACAACCTGCGCCGTGTGGTGCGCTACGGGATTGAGCGGGGCGAGTTCCGCGCCTCCGCGGCGGAGGAGTTTCCCCACCTGCTGTTCGCCCCCGTCATCATGGCCTGCACCTGGCGGCTGATGTTCGGCGACGACCACGCCCTCGACGGCCCGGCCTATCTGGAGGGGCACCTCGATCTGATGGAGCGGGGGCTGGCGCGGGGGGAGGG
>JAEWKL010000506.1 GCA_023386115.1 Pseudomonadota bacterium | reverse complement strand
GAACAAGTCCGTTCGAAGGCGCGGCGGTATCAGGCCTTCTCGAGCACGTAGGTCCCGGGGGCCTGGCCAAGCGAGGGCAGCACCCCGCCGCCGGGCTGGCGCCCCGGCACCCGCTCGGAATTCTGCTGCTCGAGCCAGGAAAACCAGTACGGCCACCACGAGCCCGGATGCTCGGTGGCGGCGGCGATCCAGTCCTGGAGCGCGCCGTGGGCCGGTCCGCCGGTCCAATACTGGTATTTGGGCTTGGCCGGCGGGTTGACCACGCCGGCGATGTGGCCCGATCCCGCCAGCACGTAATCGACCGGGCCGCCGAAGGCGCGGCAGCCTTCGAAGACCGAGAGGGCCGGGGCGATATGGTCCTCCTTGGCCGCGAGATTGAAGACCGGGACCGTCACCTTGCCGAGGTCGAGGCGCACGTTGCCGAGCATCATCTCGCCGCGCGACAGCTTGTTGTCGAGGTAGCAGTTGCGCAAGTAGAACGAGTGGTTGGCGGCCGGCATCCGGGTCGCGTCGGAATTCCAGTACAGGAGGTCGAAGGGCAGTGGCGCCTTGCCCTTCAGGTAGTTGTTGACGACGTAGGGCCAGATCAGGTCATTCGGCCGCAGCATGTTGAAGGCGTTGGCCATCTTGGCGCCTTCGAGGTAGCCGCGGCTCTTCATGCCGGATTCGATCGAGCGGATCTGCCCCTCGTCGACGAACACCTTGAGGTCGCCGGCATGGGTGAAGTCGACCTGGGTGGTCAGGAAGGTGCTGCTTGCGATGCGGTCGTCGCCGACCGCCGCCATATAGGCGAGGGTCACGGCGAGCAGCGTGCCGCCGACGCAGTAGCCCACCGCCGAGACCTGGCGCTCCCCGGTCGCCCGCTCGATCGCCTCCAGAGCCGCGAAGATGCCCTCGCGCATGTAGCTCTCGAAGTCCTTGCCAGCGTGACGCGCATCCGGGTTGACCCAGGAGATCACGAACACCGTCAGGCCCTGGCGCACCGCCCAGCCGATATAACTTTTGTCCTTGTTCAGATCGAGGATGTAGAACTTGTTGATCCACGGCGGGACGATCAGCAGCGGGCGCTTGAGCACCGTGTCGGTCTGTGGCGCGTACTGGATCAGCTCGATCAGGTCATTGCGAAACACCACCTCTCCCGGGGTGTTCGCCATGTTGACGCCGACCTGGAACTGGCCCGGATCGGTCTGGCGCACGCGCAGCTCGCCACCGCCGGCCTCGACGTCCTCGGCCAGCATCTTCATGCCGCGCACGAGATTGGCGCCGTTCTCCCGGAAGGTCTCGCGGATCAGCTCGGGGTTGGTGGCGAGGAAGTTCGACGGCGACATCGCGCCGGAGATCTGCCGGACGTAGAACTGCGCCTTGGCGCGGGTATGCGGGTCGAGCCCCTCGGCCTCGTCGACCAGGATCTCGGCCCAGCGGGTCGTGATCAGGTAGCCCTGCTTCAGGAAGTCGAAGACCGGGTTCGTCGTCCATTCGGGCGCGGCGAAGCGCTTGTCCTTGGGATCGGGCAGGGCGACGGGGGTGACCGTCGTCTCGCCCTGCATCCGCTGCAGGGTCGAGCCCCACAGGGCCAGGAACTGGCCGCCGATCAGGGACTGGGCCTCCAGCGCCTTCTGGGGATCGGTGAACCACTTCTCGGCCACGGTGCCCAGCGTGCGCACCACCTCCGTCACCGACTCGGCGAGTGCCGCATTCGGCTTGCCCTCCTCGAGGGGCTTGGCGTAGGCGGCGAGCGCGCGGCTGAACTGCTCGGTCATCAGGCCCGCATTGCGCGACAGGGCCTCCACATCCGCAACCGGCGCCGTACTCCTCTCAGATGTCACGCGCGTTCTCCTCCCTCATATCGACGGTCCGCCGCAGCAAGCCGCCTTTCCGACAAAATATCGTCGCAAACCACTGGTTCCGCCAGATGACCGGACCGGGTTTCGTCACCGCCACGGTGCCCTCGCGCAAGGTTTCCCAGACGTCATGCCCGCGTTCCCCGTTCTTTCGCCCAAGGCCGCCCGGGCCGCAACGCTCTTGACCTGCCTCGCGACCGGCGGTTGCGTCCTCGACGGCGCCGGCATCCGCGACGCCGCCAAGTCGGCCGGGTTCGGCCCCAAGGAGGTCGCCGCTCCCGATTTCGTGAGGGAGACCCGACGTGAGGCCGGCGGCTTCCTGCCGGTTGGCGTGTCGGCCCCGCCTCGCGAAACCCGCGCCAAGTCGGCCGCCGGGGTGAAGGCGCTCGAGGCCGAGCTCGATGCCAGCCGCCAGCGCAACGAGGCGAAGGGCCGCGACGCCGCGAAGGTCGACGGCGCCGTCAAGCCGCCGGCTCCGCCCCACGTCCCTCCCACCAAAGTCCCGTCGGCCGAGTGACGCAACGCCGAGCACCCGAACTTCCTCTTGCCCGAAAACCCCTCTAGACAGCGTGTGTGACACGCGCGTCGCAGCGGCGGCGCCGATCCAGGACCCGGCCATGACCGATTTTCATCGCATCAAGCGACTGCCCCCCTACGTCTTCGAGCAGGTCAACCGGATCAAGGCCGCCGCCCGCGCCAACGGCGCCGACATCATCGATCTCGGCATGGGCAACCCGGACCTCGAGGCGCCCCGCCACGTGATCGAGAAGCTGGTGGAGACCGCCGGCAAGCCGCGCACCGACCGCTACTCGGCCTCGAAGGGCATCGCGGGCCTGCGCCGCGCCCAGGCGAACTACTACCAGCGCCGGTTCGGCGTCTCGCTCAACCCCGACACCCAGGTGGTGGCGACGCTCGGTTCCAAGGAGGGCTTCGCCAACATGGCGCAAGCCATCACGGCGCCGGGCGACGTGGTGCTGGTGCCCAACCCGAGCTACCCGATCCACGCCTTCGGGTTCCTGATGGCCGGCGGCGTGATCCGCTCGGTTCCGGCCGAGCCGACCCCGGCCTTCTTCCCGGCGGCCGAGCGGGCGATGCAGCACTCGATCCCGAAGCCCGTGGCGCTGGTCGTCTGCTACCCGTCGAACCCGACGGCCTATGTCGCCTCCCTCGACTTCTACCGCGACCTCGTCGCCTTCGCGAAGAAGCACGAGCTGATCCTGCTCTCCGACCTCGCCTATGCCGAGGTCTACTTCGACGACCACAACCCGCCGCCCTCCGTGCTGCAGGTGCCGGGCGCGATCGACGTCGCGGTCGAGTTCACCTCCCTGTCCAAGACCTTCTCGATGGCCGGCTGGCGGATGGGCTTCGCGGTCGGCAACGAGCGGCTGCTCGCGGCGCTGACGCGAGTGAAGTCCTACCTCGATTACGGCGCCTTCACGCCGATCCAGGTCGCCGCCACGGCGGCGCTGAACGGCCCGGAGGACTGCATCCACGAGATGCGCGCCACCTATCGCCGCCGCCGCGACGCGATGGTCGACGCGTTCCAGAAGACCGGCTGGGACATCCCGGTGCCCTCCGCCTCGATGTTCGCCTGGGTGCCGATCCCGGAGCGCTTCCGCGGCCTCGGCAGCCTCGAATTCTCGAAGCTGCTGGTCGAGAAGGCCGATGTGGCGGTGGCGCCGGGCATCGGCTTCGGCGAGCATGGCGACGATTACGTGCGCATTGCGCTGGTCGAGAACGAGCAGCGCATCCGCCAGGCTGCCCGCAACATCCGCCGCTTCTTCGACGGCGCCGACCGCACGCTGCACAACGTCGTGCCGATGCAGAAGGTCGGCTGAACTCCCTCTTGTGGCCGGGGGGCGACAGGGGCGGCGCAATCGCGCTTCCCGGCCGTTGCCCGGCCCGGCTCCGGGTTGATCCGGGGCCCGTGCGGCGTCAGGGTGCGGCCAAGGTTTCGCTCCACCTTAGGGTATCCGATGCGTCGCTCGCTGAAGCTCGTCGTTCTCGCCGCCGCGGCCGCCCTGCCGGCCGCCTGCGCGCCGAACCCGATCATCGCCCGCGACCCCGTCCCGGCCCCGAGCCCCGATGTCGCCTATCGCTGCTCCTCCACCCCGGCTCTCCTCAACGGCTACTGGGCCGATTGCGAGCGGGTGCAGCGCGAGCGCGAGGTCGTGGTCCGCACCAAGGGCTAACGCCTCCTTCCGCCCTGGACAGCACGCCGCGCCCTGGAACCGGGTGCCGCTCCCCGCGCGTTGACCGGCATCCCTCATCGGAGGATGCCCCGCGTGGTCCATCATCGTCTCCTGCTGCTCGCCGCCCTGGCCTGCCTCATGGGCCCCGTCGCGTCCGGTTCGGCCTTGGCGCAGTCGCCGCTCGCGGTGCGGGTGCGCCCGCCGGTCGTCGAGCCGGACATCTACAATCGTGCCGCCGCGCCCGGCCCCACCGTCCTGCAGGTCTCGCCCGACGTGGTCGTCGGTCCGCTGCCGGTCGGCCGCACCGGCCCCTTGCCGAACGGATTCCTGGCGATCCGCGCCGTGCCGGTCGCTGCCGTCACCAATGGCGGCGCCTTCGGGCCGACCGGGTTCGGTTACTACAATGACAGCGTGAGCGAAGGGCCGCTCAACCGCCCGCACCGCATGGCCGATTACGTCCTCGGCAGCCGGGCCTACTGACCCTCGTACCCGGAAAGGACCCATCCATGCGCGCACGCCTCCTCGCGGCGAGTCTCCTCGCCGGCTTCGCGACCCTCGCCGCGGCGCTGCCGGCCGCGGCCCAGAGCGTCGGCTACGTCACCGGCTTCCCGGGCCGGGATCCGGCCGGCGACGACGAGATCGGCTGGGGGCCGGCCTATCGGCCCGAGACCACCTTCTCGCAGCCTGGCACTCCGCCGACCCCGGGCGACTTCGCCGGTGCGGCCTACCGGGCGCGGACCGGGCACGGTCCCTACGACGCGATCCAGGCCCCGATGCGGCCGGTCCGCGGCTACCAGTATGGCGCGCCGGGCGACGGGTATGCGCCGGCAGGCTATTATGGCGAGCCCGGCGCCGCGCCGCGGGCGCGGGCCGTGCGGGTGAAGCACCGGCATCACGCCAGGGCGAAGGTGCATCGCGCGTATCGGCAGGTGATGCGCTGAGGATCGGCAGACGTTTCGCACAACGATTTCCCGTCCCATGCGGTCACCATTTGATCCGATCTGAGAAAGATCGAGCGCGTCTCCCCTCTCCCGTGTGGGAGAGGGGCCGGGGGATCGAAGATCCCGCGTGAGGGTGACACGCCTCCGCGTAAAGCCCTGAGCGTGGTGCTGGTATCGGTACGGCGAGAGCCTGACCTCAGAACCGTAGCGCCCTCACCCACACCTTGCAGCGATATCGGGCAAGCCCGCCATCGCCTGGAGACGGGATCCCGCGCCCTCCTTGCTTCGGAACAAGTCAAACAGAGAGAATATCACAGGGTCATCCCGCGGTCTCGACTTCGTCGAGCCCGAGATGACCCTGTGGGATGGCAGCGCTGCGCGCACTCAGCCGAGGTCAGTAACCTGATCCGAGGCGTCGCCCCTCACGCAAACCCCTCCAGCACGATCTTCCCCTTCGCCCGTCCGCTCTCAAGAAGCGCGTGCGCCCGGCGCAGGTTCGCGGCATTGATCGGCCCGAAATGGTCCGCGAGGGTGGTGCGCAGCTTCCCCGCCTCGACGAGCCGCGCCACCTCGTCCAGCAATTCACCCTGCGCCGCGATGTCGGCGGTGCCGAACATCGGCCGGGTGAACATGAACTCCCAGTGCAGCGACAGGCTCTTGCGCTTGAGGAGCGACACGTCGAGCGTCGACGGGTCGTCGATCAGCGCGAGCCGCCCCTGCGGCGCCATCAGCTCGACCAGCGCCGGCAGGTGCGCGTCGGTGTGGGTGGTCGAGAAGACGAGGCCTGGGGCGCCGAGGCCGAGATCGGCCACGGCCCGCGCGAGCGATGCCCCGTGATCGACCACGTGGTGGGCGCCGAGGTCGCGGCTCCAGGCTTGCGTCTCGGGCCGCGACGCGGTGGTGATGACGGTGAGATCCGTGAGCTGGCGCGCGAGCTGCGTCGCGATCGAGCCGACGCCGCCGGCCCCGCCGACGATCAGCACGGCCTTCGCGGCCCCCGGCACGGGTTTGCGCACGTCGAGCCGGTCGAACAGCGTCTCCCAGGCGGTGATCGCGGTGAGCGGCAGGGCCGCGGCCTCGGCGAAGGAGAGCGAGGCGGGCTTGTGGCCGACGATGCGCTCGTCGACGAGGTGGAACTCGGCATTGGTGCCCGGACGCTCCAGGGCGCCAGCATAGAACACCGCATCGCCGGGGCGGAACCGCGTCGCCGCCGGGCCGGCCGCCACGACGATGCCGGCAGCATCCCAGCCCAGCACCTTCCAGCCGCCCGCGTCCGGGGCAGCGCGGCGGCGCACCTTGGTGTCGACGGGGTTCACCGACACCGCCCGGACTTCGACCAGGAGGTCGCGCCCCGTGAGCTCGGGGCTGGACAGGGTGATGTCCTGGAGGGCGGCCTCGTCCTCGATCGGCAGGGAGGTCTGGTAACCGACGGCGCGCATGGGCGGTCTCCTGTGCATCATTCGCCGAAGTGGTCACCGGTTCGGCGAAATGAATGATGCAAAAACAAGAATCTGAGATGACCTGCGTGAGCAGGGCGGCTCAGAGATGACGTGGCCTGAGATGACCGCTACTCTCAGACTGCGCAAGAACGCACATGAAGCGCCCATAGTGTCGAAAAGGATACCGTCATGGCCCGCACCCGGCACCGCAGCCTGGATTGCAGCCCGGGCTGCGCCGTCGAGGCGACGCTGCAGCTGATCGACGGCAAGTGGAAGGGCGTGATCCTCTACCACCTGATGGCGGAGGCGCCGGGGCCGGAGGACGCGCTCCGGTTCAACGCGCTGCGCCGCCGGATGCCGAACGTGACCCAGCGCATGCTGACCAACCAGCTGCGCGAGCTGGAGGCGGACGGGTTCCTCCGCCGGACGGTCTATGCCGAGGTGCCGCCGCGGGTAGAGTACCGCCTGACCGAGCGCGGCCGCAGCCTCGAGCCGGTGATCCGGGCGCTCAAGGCCTGGGGCGACGCGCATGCGACCCCGGCGCCGCGGACGCCGGCAGGGCAGGAGGCGGACGCGGCCTGACGAGTCAGCGCGACAGGCTGCGGAAGCTGCAGACCCGGCCGCGATCCTCGTAGCCGGCCGGGCATTGCGCCACGCAGGCGCCGGCGGCGAATTTGAGGGGAGGGCGGCAATAGCCCTCCTCCGCCTGCGCCCGGAGAGGCGGCGGCCGCAAGAGCGTGACCAGGATCGTCACGGCGGCGGCCAGGATGACCACGAGGGCGAGGAGGCGCAGCACGGATCGGCACTCCTGCATCATGTGCACTGCAGCACAGGATATGGGGCGGCGGAGCAGCGCCGACAGGGTCGACGGCCGGGGCGCATCGCGGCTCGACCGTTCGACGCGCTTGACCCGCCCCGGCAGACGTGAGCCCTCTGGCGCGATGCCGGCCACGCTGCGGGCCCGCGACAGGACAGGCCCCGCAGCTTGCGCAGGGAAAGGACAGGACCCATCACGATGGCCGAGCTCAGCCGTCCGGATCTCGAATACCGCCTGAAGCAGCAGAAGATCCTGTCCGAGTTCGGCGTCGAGGCCCTGCGCGCCGACGATCTCGGCCGGCTGCTGCAACGCGCGACGGAATTGTGCGCGGACGGGATGTCGGCGCAGTTCTGCAAGGCGCTGGAATACAAGCCGGGCCGGGACACCCTGCTCGTCATCGCCGGTGTCGGCTGGGGCCCGAACGTCGTCGGCAAGGCGCTCGTCGGGGCCGACCTCGCCTCGCCGGCGGGCTACGCCCTCAAGACCGGGCAGCCGGTGATCTCCAACCACCTCGAGAACGAGCGCCGCTTCCGCACCCCCCAGCTGATGGCCGATCACGGCGTGCGCCGGGCGCTGAACGTGCTGATCCGCAACCGCGAGGGCGATTTCGGCGTGCTCGAGGTCGACGATACCCGCGAGGGCCAGTTCGACGAGGCCGACATCGCCTTCATGCAGGGCTTCGCCAACCTGCTCGGCGGCGCCATCGAGCGCCAGCGCGCGGAAGCCCGGCTCCAGGCCGCCCTCGACCGGCAGGAGCTGCTCACCCGCGAGATGAGCCACCGGGTCAAGAACAGCCTCGCCACCGTGGCGGGCCTGCTCTCGCTCCAGGCCCGCACCACCGAGAACCAACAGGCCCGCGATGCCCTGGCGGATGCCCGCTCGCGGGTCGAGGCGGTGGCGCAGGTGCACGACCAGCTCTGGCGCCAGCCCGACCTCGCGGCGGTGGAGCTGTCGGGCTTCCTCGGCAGCCTGTGCGAGAAGCTGCGCGAGAGCGCGCCCGGCCACGCCATCACCTGCGCGGCGCCCGCCATGCCGATCCCGGCCGATCTCGCGATCCCGCTCGGGCTGTTCGTCAACGAGCTGGTCACCAACGCGATCAAGTACGCCTATCCGGGCGGCGACGGCCCGGTGCGGGTCGAGGCGGTGCCTTCGGGTGAGGGCCGGGTGCGCCTGAGCGTCTCGGATGACGGCGTCGGCCTGCCGGAGGGGTTCGACACGGGCGCGGCGCGCCGCAGCCTCGGCATGCGGGTGATCCACGGGCTCGCCCGCCAGCTCGGCGGCGACCTCGCGGTGTCGGGGACGAACGGTGCCTGCTTCGCCCTGACGCTGACCCTCGCCGCGGCGTCGTCGGCCACGGAATTTTCGGGGACGTCACGGTGAGCCGCTTCCCACGGCCGCTCGTCTTGCACTAGGCTCCGGCGGCAGCGCTGCCGCTGACGCAGCGCAACGGGGACCGGAGCACCGGCCCTGCCTCGAACAAGCCCGGGCACGAGATCCGGGCGGATCGTCAAGGGTGGAAACGATGGGCGAGTTTTCTCGCGGCGGGCCGACCCGCCGCCGCATCCTGGCATCCGGCGCCGCCGCGGCCGGCCTCGGTCTGATGGGCGCGCGACCGGCGTTCGCGGCCGTGGACTGGAAGCGCCACGCCGGCACCACCCTCGAGGTCAACTTGATCAAGGGGCCGCGGGGCGACCTGCTCCAGCGCCACGCTGCCGAGTTCACGGCGCTCACCGGGATCAAGGTCTCCTCCGAAGTGATCCCCGAGCAGCAGCAGCGCCAGAAGATCGTCATCGAGCTGACCTCCGGCCGGCCGAGCTTCGACGTGGTGCACCTGAGCTACCACGTGCAGAAGCGCCAGTTCGACAAGGCCGGCTGGCTTGCCGACCTCTCGGGGTTCATCAAGGACCCGAACCTCACCGAGCCGACGCTGAAGGAGGCCGATTTCAGTTCGGCCGGCCTGCAATACGCCAAGACGCCGAATGGCGAGATGCGCTCGCTGCCGCTCTCGGTCGACTACTTCATCCTGTACTGGAACAAGGAGCTGTTCCAGAAGAAGAACGTCGCTTATCCTGAAACCTTCGACGACATGATGCGGGCGGCCGAGACCCTGACCGACCCGAAGGCCGGCACCTACGGCTTCGTCGGCCGGGGCCTGCGCAACGCCAACATGGCGCTCTGGGGCGCGTTCTTCCTCGCCTATGGCGGCCGCTTCCTCGACGACAAGGGCAACCTCCTGATCGACGGCCCGGAGGCCGTGGAGGCGACGAAGCTCTACCAGCGCCTGCTCACCAAGACTGCGCCCCCCGGCGTCGTCGGCTTCAACTGGATGGAGTCGATGGCGGCCTTCACGCAGGGGCGGGCGGCGATGTGGCTCGACGGCGTCGGCTGGGCGCCGCCGCTCGAGGATCCCAACGCCTCCCGCGTCGTCGGCAAGGTCGGCTACGCCGTGGTGCCCAAGGGTCCGAAGGACCACGCCTCCGCCACCTACGGCGACGGCATCGGTGTCGCGGCGGCGAGCACCAAGAAGGAGGCCGGCTACCTCTATTGCCAGTGGGCCGTCTCGAAGATCATGGGCGCGCGCCTGCTCCAGGCCGGCGGCGGCGTGCCGTTCCGCGATTCGATCCTCAGCGACGCGGAGGTCCAGCAGGGCGTGAAGATGCCGCGCGAGTGGCTCGACTCGGTGATCGGCTCGGCCAAGATCAGCAAGCTCGGCCTGCCCGTCGTGGTGCCGGTCGCCGAGTTCCGCGACATCGTCGGCTCCGCCGTCACCGCCACCCTGTCGGGGGCCGACCCGGCGGCCGAGCTGAAGAAGGCGGCCGAGCAGTACCGGCCGATCCTCGAGCGCAGCGAGAAGGCGTGATGGCCCGGGCCGGCCTCGCGCCACCGACCGTCGCGCTGGCGCCCGACGCGGCGCCGGCCCCCCGCTGGCGCCCGCCGGGCTACTGGCCCTTCGTGGTGCCGGCCCTGGTCGTCGTCGTCGGGGTGATCGTCTTTCCCTGGGCCTTCACCCTGTGGATGAGCCTGCACGAGTGGAAGGTCGGGGCGGACCCGGCCTTCGTCGGCCTGTCGAACTACGCGCGGCTGCCCACCGATCCGCGCTTCCTCGACGCGGTGTGGCAGACGCTGGTCTACACGGCGCTCTCAGTGGTGCTGCCCCTGATCCTCGGCACGCTGGCGGCCTGCGTGTTCCACGCCAAGTTCCCGCTGCGCGGCTTCCTGCGCGGCGTGTTCATCCTGCCGATGATGGCGACGCCCGTCGCCATCGCGCTGGTCTGGACCATGATGTTCCACCCCCAGCTCGGGGTGCTGAACTACCTGCTCTCGCTCGTCGGCATCCCGCCGCAGCTCTGGGTGTTCCATCCCGCGACGGTGATTCCGTCGCTGGTCCTGGTCGAGACCTGGCAGTGGACGCCTCTCGTCATGCTCATCGTTCTCGGCGGCCTCGCGGCGCTCCCGACCGAGCCCTACGAGAGCGCGCAGATCGACGGCGCCTCGCTCTGGCAGGTATTTCGCCACATCACCCTGCCGCTTGTGGCGCCGTTCCTCTTCGTCGCCGCGATGATCCGGATGATCGATGCGGTGAAGAGCTTCGACATCATCTTCGCGATCACGCAAGGCGGGCCCGGCACCGCCTCGGAGACGATCAACATCTACCTCTACAGCGTCGCCTTCGCCTATTACGACGTCGGCTACGGCTCGGCGATCGCCGTGGTGTTCTTCCTCCTCATCATCGCGCTCGCCGCCGCCCTCCTGGTGGTCCGCAAGCGCACGCAGGGAGCGGTCGGGTGAACTGGCGCTGGCTCCTCAAGCAGGCCGCCCTGCTCTTCGCCGTCCTGGTGATCGTCTCGCCGGTGATCCTGTTCTTCGTCTGGATGCTGTCGCTCTCGGTCAAGTACGAGATCGACAACGCCGCCTATCCGCCGATCCTGATCCCCGAGCGCTTCGCCTGGAAGAACTACGTCGACGTGCTCGAGTCGAACCGGTTCTCGACCTACTTCCTCAACAGCCTGCTGGTCACCGGCACCGCCACGGGGCTGGCGCTCCTCGTCGGGGTGCCGGCCGGCTACGGCATCGCCCGGATGAAGGCCGCCAAGGCCGCGGTGGTGATCCTGGTCGCCCGCATCACGCCGGGCCTGTCCTACCTCATCCCGCTCTTCCTGCTGTTCCAGTGGCTCGGGCTCCTCGGCACGCTGTGGCCGCAGATCATCATCCATCTCGTCGTCACGGTGCCCATCGTGATCTGGATCATGATCGGCTACTTCGAGACCACGCCGCTGGAGCTGGAGGAGGCCGCTCTCATCGACGGAGCGAGCCGCTGGCAGGTGTTTCGCTACGTCGCGCTGCCAATCGCCAAGCCCGGCATCGCCGTCGCGATGATCCTGGCGGTGATCTTCTCCTGGAACAACTTCGTGTTCGGCATCGTGCTCGCCGGGCGCGAGACCCGCACCTTGCCGGTCGCGGTCTACAACATGATCTCGTTCGACCAGCTGAGCTGGGGCCCGCTGGCGGCCGCGGCGCTGATCGTAACGCTGCCGGTCCTGGTGCTGACGGTCTTCGCCCAGCGCCAGATCGTCGCCGGGCTGACGGCGGGGGCGGTGAAGGGGGGGTGAGGGGGCAGGAGCCCGCCTCTACCCGCTCGACAGATGATGATCCCACCCAACCACCTCAGGATGAGGTGGTTGGGTGGGATCAAGACGTTTGCAACGGTTCCGGTCCGAACGAGGTCCTGTCCGCTCCCATCAATGATACGGATCCGCCGCATCCCGCAGGCCATCCCCGAGGAAGTTGAAGGCCAGCACCACGATCACCACTGGCAGGATCGGTGCCAGCAGCCAGGGATGCAACTGCACCGCCGCGAGGTTCTGCGCCTCGTTCAGCAAGACGCCCCAGCTCGTCACCGGTGGGCGCAGACCGAGCCCGAGGAACGACAGGGCGGTCTCGCCGAGGATCATCGAGGGGATCGACAGGGTCGCCGAGGCGATCAGGTGGCTCATGAAGTTCGGGATCAGGTGCCGGGCGATGATCCGGGTCTTGGAGGCGCCCATCAGCTCGGCGGCGCGAACGTAATCCTCCTCGCGCAACGCCAGCAGCTTCGAGCGCACGGCGCGGGCGAGGCCCGGCCAGTCGAGGAGCCCGAGGATCAGGGTGATGCCGAAGAAGACCAGGATCGGGCTCCAGTTCGGCGGCAGTGCCGCCGAGAGGGCAAGCCAGAGCGGCAATTCGGGCAGCGAACGCAGGATCTCGATCAGGCGCTGGATCACGTTGTCGACCCAACCGCCGAGATAGCCGGCGAGCCCGCCGAAGAAGAGTCCCAGCGTGAACGACACCGCGATGCCGACGAGGCCGACGGTGAGCGAGATCCGGGTGCCGGTGATGATCCGCGAGAGCAGGTCGCGCCCGAGCCGGTCGGTGCCGAGCAGGAACATCGTCCCGTCCTTCGGCGGGCAGACCAGGTGCCAGTCGGTATCGACCAGGCCCCAGAACGAATAGCCCTCATCGCGGCAGAAGAAGCGCAAGCGCTGCACCGTGCTGCGATCGACCGTGTATTTGCGCTGGAAGCTCTCGATGTCGAAGGTGAAATGGTAGGGGTGGGTGTAGGGGCCGACGAGGCGGCCCTCGTGGAACAGGTGGATCGATTGCGGCGGCGCGTAGAGGTAATCGCCGTGGCGCTTGGCCGGGTTGTAGGGCGCGATCACCTCGACGAAGGGGATCAGGGCGTAGAAGGCGATCAGGATCAGCCCCGCCGCCACGGCGACCCGGTGCTTGCGGAACTTCCACCAGGTCAGGCGCCAGGACGAGGCGCGGTCGACGGCGCTGCTCTCCGCCCCCACCGGCTCGGTGCGGCCGGGATCGAAGGGGGCGGCGTCGACGAAGTGGTGCGGCCGGTCGCGCAACTCGAGACTCATCGACCGTCCCCTCCGAGGCGGATCCGCGGATCGAGCCAGGCGAGCAGCAGGTCGGAGATCAGCATGCCGATCACCGTGAGCATCGCCACGAACATCAGGATGAAGCCGGCCAGGAACTGATCCTGGCTCTTGAGCGCGGCGAGCAGGATCGGCCCGACGGTCGGCAGGCTGAGCACCAGCGACACCAGCACCGAGCCCGAGACGAGGTGGGGCAGGAGGTTGCCGATATCGGCGATGAACGGGTTGAGCGACATCCGGAACGGATACTTGATCAGCGCCCGGGTCGGCGGCAGGCCCTTGGCGCGGGCGGTGACGACGTATTGCTTGCCCAGCTCGTCGAGGAGGTTGGCGCGCATCCGCCGGATCATCGCGGCGGTGCCGCCCAGACCGATCACCAGCGTCGGGACGACGAGGTGGGCGAGCAGCGAGCGGATCTTCTCCCAGGTCCAGGGCAGGCCCGAATAGGCGCTGTCGTAGAGCCCGCCGATCGACACCTCGAACCAGCGGTTGGCGTAGAACAGCATCACCAACGCCAACAGGAAGGACGGGGTGGCGAGCCCGATATAGCCGATGAAGGTCGCCACGTAGTCGCCGATCGAATATTGCCGCGTCGCCGAGTAGAGGGCGATCGGAATCGACACCAGGTGGACGAAGATCACCACCGCGAGGTTGACGACGAGGGTGAGCCAGAGCGCGTCGCCCACCACCTCGCGCACTGGTCGGTCATACTCGAACGACCAGCCCCAGTTGCCCTGGATCAGGCCGTTGAAGGCGCCTTCCGGGTTGGGCCACAGCCCGATCCACCGCAGGTACTGCTCCCAGACCGGACGGTCGAGGCCGTATTGCTGCATCAGGAACTGCGCCTTGGCGACGGACGCCGCCTCGCCCTGCGAGCGCAGCTCGGCGATCTGGTTGGTGAGGAAGTCGCCCGGCGGCAGCTTGATGATGACGAAGACGAGGGCGGAAATGATGAGCAGCGTGACCGCCATGGTGAGGAGGCGGCGGGCGAGGTAGCGGATCACCGCGCGGCCTCCTTCGGGTTCGGTCCCCAATAGACCTGGTCCATCCGGTAGATCCCGATCAGGGCCGTCGGCTTCCAGCTATAGGTCTCCTTGTCGGGCACGTTGAGGAGCCGGGTCTTGGCCACGACCGGCTGCAGCGCGCCCGAGACGGTGCCGATCACCCACTGGTTCTCGGCCCGGTTCTTCAGCATCTCGGCCCAGATCTTCGCCTGCTCGGCATTGTCCGGGGTCGCCATCCAGCGCGCGTTGAGGTCGAGGAGCACCTTCGCCTCGGGGATGTCGCAAGGCTCGCCCTCCTTGCCCCTGGTCTCGACGTACTGGCCCCATTTCGGCCAGGCATAGGTGTCCTGGTGAACCGGGGCGAGCTCGTCGGGCGACATCTCGGCGGTCGGCATCGCGAGGTCGAGCCCCTGCGCCGCCACCATCACGGCGGCACCCGAATAGGCGCGGTTGCGCAAAACCGTGCGGTCCTGCGGCTTGACGAACAGCTTGACGCCGACCTCGCGCCAGAACTCGGCGATCAGGGTCAGCCCGTCGGTGAGCATGCTGCTCTCGCCGTCGGTCTCGACCACGATCTCGAGTTCGCGCCCGTCGGGCAAGAGGCGGATGCCGGCGCCGTTGCGCTGCGTCAGGCCGATCTCGTCGAGGAGGCGGGAGGCTTGCCCCGGGTCGTAGCCGGCGTTCAGGGTGCGGTATTCGGGCTCGTAGAGCGGGCTCTTCTCGACGACGGTGTCGTTGCCCTCGGTGCCGAGGCCGAACAGCAGGGCGTTGTTGAGGGTGCGCCGGTCGATGGCGAGGGACAGGGCGCGACGGTAGCGCAGGTCGCGGTTGAGCGTGCGCCAGACCGGATCCGTCACGGTGAGGTTGGGATAGAGCGCCAGTTCCGAGCCGCGGGCCGTGGGCCAGAGATGGGTGCGGTAGCCCTTGGCGCGCTCGCCCTCGCGCAGGATCGGGATGTCCTCCATGTTGAGGCCGCGAAACAGGAGGTCGGCCTCGCCGGCATTCGCCTTGGCGGCGAGGAGCCCGCCGGCCGCCACGTCCATGTTGACCTTGTCGATATAGGGCAATTGCTGCCCGTTGGTGTCGACCCGGTGGTAATAGGGGTTGCGCACGAAGACGAAGCGGGCCGCCGGCGCGGTGTTGGTGACGCGCCAGGGCTGGAGCGTCGGCAGGTCGGGGTTGGTCTGCTCGAACATCGCGTCGAGCCGGTTGTGGAGCGCCGCCCAGCCCTTGACCTTGGCCTGCTTCACCAGGGGCTCGATCTCGGCCTTCGGCGTGTAGCGCGGGTTGAAGCGCTTCAGGTAATGGGCCGGCCGGTAGATGAAGGGATCGCGCGGCGAGGCCAGTTCCGGCAGGAAGCGGGGATTGGGCTTGTCCCAGGTGAAGCGGACGCTTCGCTCGTCGATCAGCTCGAAACGCGGCAGCTGCCCGTCGACCATCATGAATTCCGGTGGGCCGGAGGGGCTCAGCTCCTTGTTGAGGGCGACGTCCTCCCACCAGTAGCGGATGTCCTCCGCCGTGAAGGGCTGGCCGTCGGACCAGCGATGGCCGTCGCGCAGGGTGAAGGTGTAGATCCGGTCGCCGTCATTCTCGAACTTTTCGAGGATGTCGGGCTGCAGCACCAGCTTCTCGTCGTAGCCGACGAGGCGGGTGTAGCTGTAGGTCGAGATGTAGCGGATGTCCCGGGCCTTCGAGACCAGGGTGACGATGTCGCCGCCGGGCTTGCCGATCTGGCGGCCTTGCGCGGCGAGGTCGACGACGAGGGGTTGCTTGGGCAGGCGGTCGGAGGGTTCCGCGGCGAGGGCGGGGCTACCGATGAAGAGTAGCAGAACGGACAGGACGGCGATGCGCCACCAACCCTCCCCCCTCTGCGGGGGAGGG
>JAEWKL010000503.1 GCA_023386115.1 Pseudomonadota bacterium | reverse complement strand
GACGAAGCCGGGTCCCTCCGGGGCGGCGACGACAGTCCCGCTTGCGTGCCGCGCGACCGGCCCGAGCGGCCGCATCACCGAGCTCGCATCGAACAGCCGGGCGCGGTCGATTTCCCGGGTGAAGGCGGCGACGTAGTCGCTGCCCGGCTCCAGCACGATCGATTGCGGCGTGCCCTCGCGGACGAGCTCGCCCTCGGACATGATCGCGATGCGCGTGCCGAGCTTCAGCGCCTCCTGGAAGTCGTGGGTGATGAACAGGATCGTCTTGTTCAGCGTCCGCTGCAGGCGGAGCAGCTCGTCCTGCATCTCGGTGCGGATCAGCGGATCGAGGGCGCTGAAGGCCTCGTCCATGATGAGGATGTCGGCCTCCGTCGCCAGCGCCCGCGCGAGGCCGACGCGCTGGCGCATGCCGCCGGAGAGCTCGTGGGGATAATGGCGGGCCCAGCGCGCGAGCCCGACGACCGCGAGCACCTCCTCCGCCCGGGCACGGCGCTTCGCGGCGGAGATGCCGCGCAGCTTGAGCCCGAACTCGACGTTCTCGACGACGCGTTTGTTGGGCAGCAGCGCGAAATGCTGGAAGACCATCGAGATGCGCGTGCGCCGCACCTCCCGCAAGTCCTCCTCGCCGAGCGGAACGATGTCCCGCCCGTCGAGCAGGATCTGCCCGGAACTCGGCTCGTTGAGCCGGTTTACGCAGCGCGCGAGCGTCGATTTGCCGGAGCCGGACAGGCCCATAATCATGTAGATAGCGCCTTCCGGCACCGACAAGGAGACGTCGTTCAGACCGACGACCTGCTTCACTTTATCGAAAACATCGGACTTGCTCCCACCCTCGGAGAGGATCCGCATGGCGGGCGCCGGATCGGACGAGAAGATCTTGTACAGGTTCCGGATCTGCAATCTGTCCGTCATGTCCGCTCCCTCGCATCGCGGTCCGGTCCGTCAGCGTGCGCCGTCCATGTCCGACGCTGTCGATTAAGGTACGGCATCGGCGGTCCGTCTTCCTACGATTCGCAGAAGGCCGAGCCGCCGCCGTTCGCCCTATTGGAGGGGTGAGAAGTCAGTGGGCACCAGAATGCGGTTCTCTGCCGATTCGATGGTCTCGGAGAGGTGTGGGACGAAGGCCCGCCAGCGCGGATCGTCCGCGAGAATGCGTCGGCGACGCGCACGATCCTCGAGATCGTCGTAGGCCCACAGATGCACGACCTGGCTCAAGGGCCCGATCTCGGTGGTGAAGTAGCCGATCAGGCGCCCGAGGATGGGCTGCTGGATCGACAGGCCCTCGTCGCGGACGAGCTGGAGGTACCGGCCCATCAGCCCGGTGCGGATGCGGTAGATCCTCTCTTCGACGATCATGCCGGTTGCTCCCCTGCGTGCCGGACGAGAAAGTCGCGCATCACGGCGGCGACGCGGTCGGGCGCTTCGGTCAGGATCGAGTGGCGCAAGCCGGCCAGGATGTGCAGCTCGGAGCCCGGGATGCGCTCGTGCATGAGGCGCGCCATGCGCGGGTTGGAGCCGGCATCGTCCTCGCCGGTTGCGATCAGGGCCGGCACGCGGATCTGGTCGAGCAGGCCGCCGAAATCGGTCTGGGCCAGGACCCGGTAGGCGGCCGCGTAGCAATCGGGGTCGTTCTCGGCATTGCGTTGCCGAAGTCGCTCGACGAGGTCCGGATTCCGGGCCTGGAACTCCTCGGTCAGCCAGCGCGACAGGGAGGCGTCGTAATGCGCGCCCCTCTCGCCGGATTGCAGCGCCGCGAGCCGGTCCGCCACCCGCCGGCGCTCATCGGGCGTGCGGCCCGCGACGGTGGAGAGCAGGACGAGGCTCCGCACCCGGTCCTGGTGCGTCAGCGCGAGACGCTGGGCGACGAGCCCGCCGAGGGAGAAGCCGGCGAGGTGGAAGGTCGCGAAGCCGGCATGGTCCGCGAGCGCCAGGACGTCGCCGACGAAATCGTCGATCTCGTAGCGACCGCGGACCCGGCTGGAGCCGCCGTGGCCGCGCTGGTCGAAGGTGAGGATCCGGAAGCGGTCGGCGAGGCACGCCGCCGTGCCGTCCCAGGCTTCGAGATAGGAGCCGACGCCGTGGATGCAGACGAGGGGCTCGCCCCGCCCCTGCACTTTGTAGTTCAGCGAGACCTCGCCGACGCGGAAGGATCCGGTGATGGTCTCGGCGGGGACGGGCTGCGCCAGGTCCGGTGCCATGGTCAGGCTCCGGCGACTGCGAGCGCGCCCGCCCGGGCCGTGCCGCGCTCCCGGAAGTGCGGCATCACCTCGTCGATGAACAGGCGCAGCGTCTTGACCTGCCTCTCGAACGGCAGATTGAACGACAGGCCGAGGCAGTACTGATCGACACCGGCCTCCTCGTAGACCTGAAGCTTGCGGATAACCTCATCGGGCGTTCCGAACATCAGGTTGTCGCGGACCGCCCGCGGGTCGTAGTTGGCCCTGTTGGTCACGGCCTCGAACGGCACCGCCTCCGGAAACCCGTTCTTCACGGTGCCGATGTTCTGCATCAGGTTCTCGAAGTAGCGACCGTAATCGACCGAGTGGTGCACCACCTGTTCCCAGTCGTCCCGGTGGTCGTAGACGCAGGTGCGGCGCTGCATCATGAAGCGGGGACGGGGGCGCTCGGGGTGAGCGGCGACCGCCGCGCGGAACTTCTCGCCCAGCACGCCCACCTCCGCCGGCGGCGAGGCGAGCGGGGTCGAGAGGATGTTGGCCCCGATGCCGACGGCCCAGTCGAAGGTGCCGGGATCGCGCGCCGCCACCCAGAGGCGGGGATGCGGCTGCTGCAACGGCTTGGGCACCGAGGTCGCCAGCGGGAACTGCCAGTACTCGCCGTCATGGGCGTAGTCGCCCGCCCACAGCTTCTGGACCGCGGGGACGAGCTCCTTCATGAAGGCGACGCCCTGCTGCTGCGGGATGCCGCCGGCCATCCGGTCGAACTCGTACTGGTATGCGCCGCGGGCGATGCCCAGTTCGAGCCGCCCGCCGGTCAGGTGGTCACACAGAGCCGCCTCGCCGGCGAGGCGGATCGGTGACCAGTACGGCGCCACGATCGTCGAGGTCCCGAGGCGGATCCGGTCGGTGCATTGCGAGAGCCAGGTCAGGGTCTGGAACGGGTTGGGCGAGATCGTGCACTCGATCGTGTGATGCTCGGACGTCCAGAGCGTCTCGAAACCGCCTTCGTCGGCGATCTCCGCCAGCGTGCGGAAGTTGCGGAGCACGTCCCGCATCGAGGTCTCTTCGGAGAAACGCTCCATGCTGATCGACACGGCGAACTTCATGATGGTTGTCCCTTCCTCGTCGTCTCGCCGCCGGAAGCAGCGTCCGATTGCAAACTGATCGGGTGCTGCTCTAGCGGAGGCGGATCACGAACGGGTCCTGCATGGCGCCCGAGTAATCGATGACCACGTTCTTCAGGCGCGAGAACTCGCGCATGACTTCGAAACCGCCGCGGCGTCCGTAGCCGCTGTTCTTCATCCCGCCATTCGCCGACATGTAGGCGGCGGAGCGGTAGGTGTTGATCCAGACCGTGCCGGCCTCGATGGTCCGGGCAAAGCGCATCGCGCGGTCGATGTCCCGGGTCCAGACGCCGGAGGCGAGGCCGTAATCGGTGCCGTTGGCCAGTGCGACCA
Source organism: Pseudomonadota bacterium (assembly GCA_023386115.1). GTDB lineage: Bacteria > Pseudomonadota > Alphaproteobacteria > Rhizobiales > Beijerinckiaceae > Methylobacterium. The sequence continues at coordinate 1,289 of JAEWKL010000503.1, read as the reverse complement.
TCTCCTCCTCGGTGTCGAACGGCGCGACACCGACGACCGGGCCGAAGATCTCCTCGCGCATGAAGCGCATCTCGTTGCGGGCCTCGGTCAGGACCGTCGGCTCGTAGTACCAGCCGCGGGCGAGTTCCGGGTCCTGGGGCCGGCGCCCGCCCGCCGCGACCCTGGCCCCCTCGCGCGTGCCGGAGGCGACGTAATCCTCGACCTTCGCGAGCTGCGCGGCGAGGGCGAGCGGCCCGATATCGGTGTCGTCGGCCTGCGGATGCCCTACCGTTATGCGGTGGGTCCGGGCCACCAGCGCCTCGACGAAGCGGTCGTAGATCGGGCGCTCGACGAAGCAGCGTGATCCGGCCACGCAGGTCTGGCCGGCCGCCGCGAAGACGCCCGAGACGACGCCGTTGACGGCCCGCTCGATATCGACGTCCGAGAAGATGACCTGCGGCGACTTTCCGCCGAGCTCCATCTGGCAGGGGGCCAGGTTGCCCGCCGCATTGGCGGCGATCCGGCGGCCAGTGGCCGTGCTGCCGGTGAAGACGTACTTGGCGATGCCCGGATGACGGGTCAGCGCCTCGCCGGTGGTCGCGCCGTCGCCGGTCACGATGTTGACGACACCCGGCGGGAAGCCGGCCTCGATCGCCAACTCGGCGAGCGCCAGGCTCGAGGCCGCAGCGTGCTCGGACGGCTTGACCACGACCGTGTTGCCGATCGCCAGGCAGGGCGCGAGCGTGCCCGTCAGCATCATCAGCGGAGAGTTCCACGGGATGATCATGGCGACGACGCCGAGCGGCTCGCGCAGGTTGAAGTTGAGCGTGTCGAGCTTGTTGACCGGGATCGTGTCACCCTGGAGCTTGTCGGCCATCCCGGCGAAGTAGAGGTAGGAATCCGGGATGGCCCGCATCTGGGCCCGCATCTCCTTGAGCAGCTTGCCGTTGTCGCGGCACTCGATCATCGCCAGGGCGTCGGCGTTCTCGAGGACGAGCTCGCCGAGACGGCGGACGAGCTTGCCGCGGTCGGTCTGCGTCATGCGGCGCCAGGCGGGGTCGGCGAGAGCCGCGCGCGCCGAGGCGATGGCGTCCGTGACGTCGGCGGCGTCCCCTTGCGCGAACTCGTACCAGGGCTCGCCGGTCGTCGGATCGTAGGAGGGCACGTAGGTGCCGCTCTGCGGCGCGACGAAGCGTCCGTCGATGAACAGCCCGATGCGGGATCCGGCGAGGGTTTGGACGGTGGTCTTCATCACGATCCTGCGGGCGCGCGCTTAAGGATGGGTGGACCAGGCCTGCGCCTCGCCGACC
>JAEWKL010000465.1 GCA_023386115.1 Pseudomonadota bacterium | reverse complement strand
CCACCGAAGCCGCCGCCCCGAAAACCTCCGCCGTGGAAGCCGCCACCATGGAACCCGCCGCCGCCGAAGCCGCGCGCCTCGGCCGTGGCCGGTACCACCAGCAGGGCGCCCGCGAGGGCCGCAGACGCCGCCAACATGCCCTTCATGACCCGATCTCCCTGATAAGAGATATCGCGAACCCCCAGATGTTCAGAACGCTGACGCTCTGGTTCGGTTCGTGCTGCAAAACGTCACGATCGCCCTATACCGGTACCCCGAAAGGCCGGTGGCAGGAACCGGCGCGCGGAGAGGTCCATGGTGGGAAGAGCGGGACGGATCGGGGCATGGCTGCTCGGCGCGTCGTGGGTTGGCGCATTATGCCTCGGCGCCGGACCTGCGCCGGCGGCACCGGCCGCGCCCGCCCCGGCGACCTCGTCCGGCCCGAACGTTGCCTCGTCCGGGGTGTCCTGCCGGCCGCAGAGCCACGAGGGCCAGGCCTATGCCGTCTGCACCGTCGACCTCCGGCGCGCCCGGGTGAAGCTTTTTTGGCGCGGGCCCGACGGCCTGCCCTACGGCTCGCTCTCGCGGCTCGCAGGGCAGCAGGGCGCCAACCTCGCCTTCGCGATGAATGCCGGCATGTACGATACCGGCCTCGCTCCCGTGGGCCTCTACGTCGAGGAGGGGCGCGAGCTGAAATCTGCCAACACCGCCAACGGCCCGGGCAACTTTCACCTGAAGCCGAACGGCGTGTTCTACGTCTCCGGCGACCGGGCCGGCGTGCTCGAGACCGGCCGTTACCTCAAGGTCCATCCCCGCGCGGAGTTCGCGACCCAGTCCGGGCCGATGCTGGTGATCAACAACCGCGTCCATCCCAAGATCTCCGAGGACGGGCCCTCGCAAAAGATCCGCAACGGCGTCGGCGTGCGCCCGGACGGGCACAGTGCGGTGTTCGCGATCTCGGAGGCGCCGGTGAGCTTCGGAGCCTTCGCGCGGCTGTTCCGCGACGCGCTCGGCTGCCCCAACGCGCTCTTCCTCGACGGCAGCGTGTCGAGCCTCTACGCCCCCTCGCTCGGCCGGCAGGATCTGAGCCGGCCGCTCGGGCCACTCGTCGGCGCCGTGACCAAGTGAGGCCGGCCACGTGAGACCGGCCAAGTGAAGCCGGCCGAGCGAGACCGGCCGAGCGAGGCCGACCACATGTGTGACCGATGACGGGACGGGCGGTTCCGTTGATCCCAAAAATGCTCTAGGGGGACCACGATGAACCGCACCGCGCTCTATGCCGGCTCCTTCGACCCGGTGACCAACGGCCATCTCGACGTGGTGCGCCAGGCCTGCCGCCTGGTCGGCCGCCTCGTCGTCGCGATCGGCGTGCATCCGGGCAAGACCCCGCTCTTCTCCGCCGAGGAGCGGGCAGATCTGATCCGGATCACCTGCGGCCCGCTCGCTGAGGAGACCGGGACGGAGCTCGAGGTGGTCAGCTTCGCCGATCTGGCGGTGGCGGCGGCACGCCGGCACGGCGCCAGCCTGTTCATCCGCGGTTTGCGCGACGGCACCGATCTCGATTACGAGATGCAGCTCGCCGGCATGAACGGCGCCATGGCGCCGGAGGTGCAGACAGTGTTCCTGCCGGCCTCGACCGGCGTGCGGCCGATCACCGCCACCCTGGTCCGCCAGATCGCCGCCATGGGCGGCGACGTGCGGCCCTTCGTGCCCGCGGCGGTGGCCGACCGCCTCAGCGCCCGCTTCGCCCCGTCCGCCTGACGCGGGCGCCCACTCCCAGGAGACATCCATGATCCGTTGGCTCGCAGCCTTGGCGCTGTCCGTCGCCGCGTTCGGCTTCGCCGCCCCGGCGAGCGCCGCGCCCGACCAGAACACCGTCTATCTCGACACCAAGGACGGTCGCGTCACCATCCAGCTGCGCCCCGACCTCGCGCCCAAGCACGTCCAGCAGATCAAGACGCTGACGAAGCGCGGCTTCTACAACGGCATCGTCTTCCACCGCGTCATCGACGGCTTCATGGCCCAGACCGGCGACCCGACCGGCACTGGCATGGGCAAGTCCGACCTGCCGAACATCCCGGCGGAGTTCTCCAAGGCGCCGTTCAAGCGCGGCACCGTCGGCATGGCCCGCTCGCAGGACCCGAACTCGGCCAACTCGCAGTTCTTCATCTGCTTCGGCGACGCCTCGTTCCTCAACAACCAGTACACGGTGGTGGGCGAGGTGACCTCGGGCATGGACGTGGTCGACAAGATCAAGAAGGGCTCCTCGGCCCAGAACGGCACCGTGCAGAGCCCGGACAAGATCGTCCGGATGAGCCTGGCGCAGGACGGCCAGTAAGGCCTTGCACGGCGGGCTGATCCGCACCGGCCTCGCGCTGGTCCTGTCGGCCTCACCCGCCGCCGCGCAGTTCGACGTCTATGACGACCCCTCGGTGCTCTCGCTGCCGACGACCCTGCGGGCGACCGTGCGGGTGCCGGTGGCGAGCCCGCCGCCGGGGGCCGCCGACACCCTCGTGGCGCTCTATCCCCGGCTCGCTGCCTGCTGGCACCCGCCAGCCGGCCTCGGGGCCGCCGCGATCACCGCGCGCTTCGCCCTTCGGCGGGACGGGAGCCTTCAGGGCACGCCACGAATCACCTTCGCGCGCGTGCCGGACGAGCGCCGCACCGCCCTTGTCGCCGAGACTCTCTCGTCGCTTGCCCGCTGCACTCCGGCGCGGCTGACGGCGGGGCTCGGCGGCGCCGTCGCGGGGCGTCCCATCGCCCTGCGTTTCGTCTACTCTGGTCCGAATCAAGGAGACCGACCATGACCGACAGCAACCGACTCGTGATGGAGACCAGCAAAGGCCGCGTGGTCATCGAACTGCGCCCCGACCTCGCCCCCAACCACGTCGAGCGGATCAAGACCCTCTCGCAGCAGGGCTTCTACGACGGCGTGCCGTTCCACCGCGTGATCGACGGCTTCATGGCCCAGACCGGCGACCCGACCGGCACCGGCACCGGCGGCTCCGACCTGCCCGACCTGAAGGCCGAGTTCAACGCCGGGCCGCACGTGCGCGGCACCTGCTCGATGGCCCGCACCAACTTCCCGCACTCGGCCAACTCGCAGTTCTTCATCTGCTTCGGCGATGCCAAGTTCCTCGACCGCCAGTACACGGTGTGGGGCAAGGTGGTCGAAGGCATGGAGGTGATCGACCAGATCAAGCGCGGCGAGCCGGTGCGCGATCCGGACACCATCACGTCGATGCGCGTCGAGGCGTAGGCCCGCTTTTGAACCCTCCCCCCGCTGCGGGGGGAGGGGGAACAGAGCCTCACTGAATTGGTGTCCGGCCCTCGCCCGCCACCAGCCGCTCCGCCGCCGCAAACTCCTCCGGCGTGTTGAGGTTCAGGAACGGATCCACCGGCTCCGTCTCCCACGCCGCCTCCGCGGCGTTGTGCCGGGCGATCCACATGCCGACCCGCCGCAGGCCCCGCTCCACCAGGGCCGCCCGCAGGTCGTGGCGCAACGACACCGCCCACACCCCGTTGACGAAGTGCAGCTGCCCGCCGGAGGCCGCGACTGCCATGTCCACGCCGTCGCGGGCGCGCGCCGCGTGCAGGCGGGCGACGAAGTCGTGCGGCAGGAACGGCGTGTCGCCGGCGACGCTCGCGACGTAAGCCACGTCCGGGTGGTGCGCGGCGCAGAAATCGAGGGCGGCGAGCACGCCGGCCAGCGGCCCCGGCGCGTCGGGAAGCGGGTCCGGCACCACGAAGCCGGTGAAGGCGCGAAACCGGCCCGGATCGCCGTTGGCGTTGAGGATCAGGCCGGCCGTGCATTGCGGCCTCAAGCGCTCGGCGACCCGTTCCAGCAGGGTTCGGCCGCCGAGCCGGAGCAGCGGCTTGTCGCCGCCGCCCATCCGGCGGGAGAGCCCGCCGGCGAGGATCGCCCCGAGGGTCGGGGGCACGCTCACTCGATCACGATCCGCGGGGCCGGGCGCGGGCCGGCGCCGCCGCTGAGATTGGCCCAGAGGCTGGCGGCGATCGCCCGGTAGGCGGCGGCCTGCGGCCCGTCGGGATCGACCGCCACGACGGGACGGCCGGAATCGGAGGATTCGCGGATCGTCATGTTCAAGGGCACCTCGCCGAGGAACGGGACGCCGAGGGTCTCGGCCTCGTGGCGGGCGCCGCCATGGCCGAAGATGTGCGAGGTGCCGCCGCAATGCGGGCAGACGAAGGTCGCCATGTTCTCGACCACGCCGAGGATCGGCACCTCGACCCGGCGGAACATCGTCACGGCGCGCCGCGCGTCGATCAGCGCGAGGTCCTGCGGCGTCGAGACGATCACTGCGCCGGCAAGCGGCGTCGCTTGCGCCAGCGTCAGCTGCGCGTCGCCGGTGCCGGGGGGCATGTCGACGATCAGCACGTCGAGCTCGCCCCAGGCGACCTCGCGCAGGAGCTGGGTCAGGGCCGATTGCACCATCGGGCCGCGCCAGATCATCGCCGTGTCGGCGGAGATCAGGAAGCCGATCGACATCACCGCGAGGCCGTAGCCGTTGAGCGGCACGATGCGCTGCCCCTGCGGCGTGTTGATCGTTTCCGGCTTGCGGTCGAGGCCGAAGAGCTTGGGCACCGAGGGGCCGTAGATGTCGGCGTCGAGCAGGCCGACCTTCAGGCCCTGCGCTCGCAGGGCGAGGGCGAGGTTGCAGGCGGTGGTCGACTTGCCGACGCCGCCCTTGCCCGAGGCCACGGCGATGACGTGCTTTACGCCCGGTACATCGATGCGCCCACCGCCACCCGTGGTCTTTGCCGCCGCAGCACCCTGGCCGGGCGCGTGTCTGTGTC
>JAEWKL010000446.1 GCA_023386115.1 Pseudomonadota bacterium | reverse complement strand
GACGAAGCGTCGGCAGGACAACGCTTCGTCCGCTCAGTGTCCTGTCGGGTCGCCGATCTTTGCCGCGAGACCGGCCACCGCTTTCGCGACATCTGCTCAGCCCCGTGCCAGCTCCCAGCCCCGCTCGGCCAGCGCGATGCCGAGTGCGCCCTTCTGGCTCGCCTCGTCGCTGGAGGCGTTGCCGGCCTTCGCGCGGGCGAGCACGCCCTCGAGGATCACCGCCAGGCGGAACAGCGCGAAGGCGACGTGGAACGGGGTGATGCCGTCGCTCCGTCCGGTGCGCGCGCAGTAGCGGCGCACGTACTCGTCCTGGGTGGGGATGCCCAAAGCCGGGAGGTCGCGCCCGAGCATGCCCCGATAGGCGGTCGGCGCGGTGTTGTAGGCGATGCAGTTGTAGCCGAGATCGGCGAGCGGATGGCCGAGGGTCGCCAGCTCCCAGTCGATGATGCCGATCACCCGCGGCTCGGTCTTGTGGAAGATCATGTTATCGAGGCGGAAATCGCCGTGGACGATGCGGGTCTCGTCGCTGTCGGCCGGGATATGGGCCGGCAGCCACTCGGCGAGGCGGTCGATCGCGGCGTTCTCGCGGGTCTTCGAGGCCACCCACTGTTTCGACCAGCGCTCGATCTGGCGCTGGAAGTAGTTGCCGGCACGGCCGAAATCGGCGAGCCCGATCGCCGCCGGATCGACCAGGTGGAGGCGCGCCAGGGCCTCGTTCATGCCGTGATAGATCCCCGCCCGCTCCTCGCGCGGCAGCTCCGGCAGCGTCGGGTCCCAGAACACCCGTCCGTGCAGCCGCTCCATCAGGTAGAACGGCGTGCCGATCACCGCCGGATCGGCGCAATACGCCACCGCCTGCGGCACCGGCACGTCGGTGCGCGAGAGCGCCTGCAGCACCCGGAACTCGCGGTCGACCGCGTGGGCGGAGGGCAGGAGCTTGCCCGGCGGCTGCTTCCTCAGCACGTACTCGCCGGCCTCGGCCAGGACCAGGAAGGTCGGGTTCGACTGCCCGCCCCGCATCTGGCGCAGCTCGGTCAGCCGCCCCAGCCCCTGCTGGGCGAGGAACGCGTCCAGCGCCTCGGTCGGGAAGCGGTGCGCCTCGCGCACCGGAATGGTCTCGGGCAGGTCCGACGGGGATGGGGCGTTCATGCGACCTTCGCGGCCTCTCAAGCTGCGTTTCCTCCCCGGACCATGCCCCACCGGCGGCCGCGGGTCATTCGTGCAGTGCAGCAATTCGTCGGGACCTGTGTGTACCCCACTGATTCCGCCGCATTTTCCGGCGATCGGGTGGGAAAGTGCACCCCCCGCGACTAGAGTGCCCGCATGATTCGCGCATCCCTCCTCGCCGCCCTCGGCCTGTTCGCCCTCGCCCTGCCCGCCGCCGCCAAGCCGAAGCCCAAGGCGGAGGCGGCGCCTCCGAGCCTCCAGGCCAGCCCGATCGGAACCTTCGGCGACTGGAACGTCTTCGCCGCCGGCGAGGGCAAGTCGCGGATCTGCTACGCCATCAGCCAGCCGCAGGTGCGTCTCCCGAAGAGCCTCAAGCGCGATCCGGCCTATCTCTTCGTCACCGTGCGCAAGGGCGAGAAGGTCAACAACGAGGTCGCGGTGATGCTGGGCTTCGCGCCCAAGCCCGGCAGCGGCCAGTCGACCACCACGGCCGCGGCGAACGGCGCGGTGCCGGCCCCGTCCGCCTCGGCCTCCGATCCCAGCCTCGCGATCGGCTCGGCCCGCTACGCCCTGGTGGTGAAGGGCGCGAATGCCTGGGTGCAGAACCCGGCCGACGAGAGCAAGGTCGTCGCCGAGATGGGCCGTGGCAAGAAGGTCGTCATCAAGGCCGTCTCGCAGCGCGGCAACGCCTCGACCGACGAATACGCCCTCGACGGCTTCGGCGAAGCGATGAAGCGCACCCGCGAGGAGTGCAAGTAGCGCCGGGTTCGATCGCGCAAGGTACAGCTTCGCGGGTCTTGCGCTTGCACGAGACTGTTTTCACGGAATTCGGCGCCGGCCCATCGCGTTCCGGCCCGAATACCCCTATATGCGGCCGTCATCCGCTTCCTTCGAAGGTCTGTAAACTCATGGCGACGGCGTCGTTCGACACCGCCCGGCGCGGGACTGGCGCCGTACCGACAGCACAAGCCCCGGCAATCGAGAAAACGCCCGAGATCCGTCCCGAGGCGCTGGAGACGACCGGCCCGACCTCCCTCGTCGGCCTCACCCGCGAGGCCCTGAAAGGGCGCCTCGCCGCGATCGGCGTGCCCGAGCGCGAGCAGCGCATGCGCGCCGGCCAGCTCTGGCACTGGATCAACGTGCGCGGCGCCGCGTCCTTCGACGAGATGACCAATGTCAGCAAGGTGCTGAAAGGTCAGCTGGCCGGCATCCACACCCTCGACCGGCCCGAGGTGGTCAGCGAGCAGGTGTCGCGCGATGGCACCCGCAAGTGGCTGATCCGCATGCCGCCGACCGGCCGGCACGACCATAACCGCGGCGCCGAGATCGAGTGCGTCTACATCCCGGCCAACGACCGCGGCACGCTCTGCGTCTCGTCCCAGGTCGGCTGCACCCTGACCTGCTCGTTCTGCCACACCGGCACGCAGCGCCTGGTGCGCAACCTCTCGTGTCAGGAGATCGTCTCGCAGCTGGTCGTGGCCCGCGACCGCCTCGGCGACTGGCCCGGCAGGACGCCGCCGAAGGGCGCCTTCGTGCCGGTCGACGGCTCGCGCTTCGTCTCGAACATCGTGTTCATGGGCATGGGCGAGCCGCTCTACAACGTCGACAACGTCATCGACGCGGTCGGGGTGATGAGCGACCACGAGGGCCTCGGCCTGTCGCGTCGGCGCATCACCGTCTCGACCTCCGGCGTGGTGCCGCAATTCGAGCGCCTCGGCCTCGAGGCGAACGCCATGCTGGCGATCTCGCTGCATGCCGTGCGCGACGACCTGCGCAACGAGCTGGTGCCGCTCAACCGCAAATACCCGATCCGCGACCTGCTCCAGGCCTGCCGCGACTATCCGGGCGTGTCGAACGCGCGCCGCATCACCTTCGAATACGTAATGCTGAAGGGCGTCAACGATTCCGACGCCGAGGCGAAGGAATTGGTGCGCCTGCTCAAGGGCATCCCGGCCAAGATCAACCTGATCCCGTTCAATCCCTGGCCCGGCTCCAAGTACGAGTGCTCGGACTGGGAGCGGATCGAGCGCTTCTCCGAGATCGTGTTCAATGCCGGCTACGCCTCGCCAGTGCGCACGCCGCGGGGCCGGGATATTCTGGCGGCCTGCGGCCAGCTCAAGAGCGAGACCGAGAAGCTTCGCGCCCGCGCCCGGCTGATGCTGGAGGAGGGGATCGGCGCCGAGGGCGTCTACGCCGCGGGCCACGACGACGACTGAGGCGGGACGACGAATGTCCCTCGGCCGTCTCCTCGCCGTCGCGACCGCGCTCCTGCTGGCGATCGCCTGCGGCGGCCTCGCCCTCGGGATCGGCGTCGTGATGGACCCGGTCCTGCGCGACCTTCTCGGCACCCTCGGCCTGTCGGGGCTCGAGGCCGTGCTGTCGGACCTCACTGATGGCTACGCGCCGGACCCCGCGATGATCGAGGGGGCGGTGAGTCTCGGACGCGCCATCCTGCTCCTCGTCGCGGTACCGCCCGCCCTCAACGCGGTCGTCGGCGAGGTGCTGGGCTGGCGCTCGCTCGCCTGGTACGCCGGCGCCACCGGCCTCCTGACCGCGCTCCTGCCCTGGCTGATGCGCGGTGGCGCCGGGCCGGCCGGGGCCGGAGAGGGGCGGGTGACGGCGATCCTGTTCTGCGCCGGCGGTGTCGCCGGCCTGGTCTACTGGCTCGCCGCCGGGCGCTTCGCCGGGCGCGGGCCGGCCACGATGTGGGCCGCGCCACGGCGGCGCTGACCTAGCGTCGTACCGGGATTAGCCGCCCCGCCGGGGCCTTCCTGTCAAGCATCTCACATGTTACCGCAGCCGCAGGCGCGTCGCGGCTGTGGAAGGCGTCCAGGATTGCCTGGTTCGTGAAAGTCTTGTTCAGAATCGCAGGGGTAAGGTAGAGTTCTTTAGGAGACCTGCCGGAGAGATGCCCGCCGATGCCGCCGCCGCGCCGCCTGTTCGCCGCGCTCAGGACCGTCCGGGTCTGGATCGTGCTCTGCGTGATGGCTCCCCTCGGTATGCTGCTCGTCTCCGGCTTCATGCTCTACGAGCTGCGACAGGAGATGTGGGCCCGGGCGGAGGAGACCTCTCAGAACCTGCTGCGGGTGATCGAGACCGATATTGCGCGCAACATCGAGATCATGGATCAGGCCTTGCGGGGCATGCTCGCCAAGATCGAGAACCCCCTCGTCGCCGCCGCGCCGGAGAGTCTGCGGCAATTGCTGCTGTTCGACCGCGTCGTGACCGCCGAGGGCATGGGCATCCTGGTGCTGTTCGACGAGAACGGCGTCGGCGTCCTGAACTCGCACTTTCCCGCGAATGCCGGCGGGACGTTCCTCGACCGTGACTATTTCGACGTCCATCGGCAGAACCCGGATGTCGGGCTCTACATCAGCAAGCCGTACGAGTCGCGGATGTCGGGCGCCTACACGGTTGCCTTCAGCCGGCGCGTCACCAAGCCGGACGGGTCGTTCGGCGGCGTCGTGGCCGCCACGCTGAAGCTGTCGCACTTCACCCAGATGCTCGCAAAGATCGGCCTCGGGCCGGCCGGCAGCCTCAACCTCTTGCGTCGGGACGGCATCCGGATCGTCCGCTTCCCCTACGACGTGCGCGATGTCGGCGCCGACGTCTCCGGGGCGCCGATCTTCCAGCGCTTCCTCCAGGAGCGGAGCGGGAGCACCGCTGGTCGGGCCAGACGCGACGACGTGCACCGGCTCTTCACCTTCACCCAGGTCGGCGACTGGCCGCTCATCCTGTCGATCGGGATGAGCACGGACGAGATCGAGGCCGGCTGGCGCGCCAAGGCCCTGATGATCGGCCTGACGCTGCTCGCCCTGTTCGGCCTCGCGGTGCTGCTCGCCCTGTTGTGCGGGCGGGAATTGCGGCGTCGCGAGGCGGTGGAGGCCGAGCTCGCCCGTCTTTCGATGACCGACGGTCTGACCGGGCTGCCGAACCGGCGCCGCTTCGAAGAGGCCCTGCACCAGGCTCTGAGGGCGGCGGCCCGCAGCGAGCTGCCCGTCGCGCTGCTGATCGTCGATGCCGACCATTTCAAGCGCTTCAACGACCGCTACGGCCACGCCGTCGGCGACGAGATCCTGCACGGGCTGGCGCTTTGCCTGTCGGCCTGCCTCCTCCGGCCGCACGACCTCGTCTGCCGGATCGGAGGCGAGGAATTCGGCGTGATCCTGCCCGAGACCGACGCGGAGGGAGCGGCCCGGGTCGCCGAGCGCCTGCACCACGAGGTGGCGACCCTGGCTCTGCCCGCTTCCGGCCTGCCGGCCGGCTCGGTCACGGTGAGCATCGGGCTCGCGGAGGCCGCCGGCGGCTCGCAGGCCGAGCTCTACCGGGCGGCGGACGCGGCGCTCTACGCCGCCAAGAGTGCGGGCCGCAACCGCACCTGCCGGGCCGAGCCGCGCCCGGCCGCCGCCCATCTGCGGCTGGTCGCGGGGGCGGACGTCGCCGCCTCCTGAGGGAATCAGCCTTCCGGCCTGTCAGCGCACCGTCAGCAGGATGCGGGCCGCGAAGGTGCCGAACAGCCCGGCGAACAGCCAGTCGATCCCCCGCATCAGCCGCGGCCGGGCCTGGAGCGCGCCGGTGACCCGGGCGGCGCCGAGCACCATCAGGATCCCGAGCGGCAGGAACAGGGCGATGAAGGCGAGGCCCAGGAAGGCGAGCTGGCCGGTCGGGTCGGGGGCGTCGGCGCGCACGAATTGCGGCAGGAAGGTCAGGAAGAACAGGACCACCTTAGGATTGGTGAGGTTGACGCCGAGCCCGAGCCAGAAGGTGCGCCACAGGCCGCCCCGCACCGTCTCGACCCGGACGTGGAGGGCCGAGCCGCGCCGCAGGGCATCGATCGCCAGCCAGGCGAGGTAGAGGGCGCCCACGACCTTCAGCACTGTGAAGGCGGTGGCCGAGGCGGCGAGCAGCGCGGAGATGCCGAGCACGGCGGCCAGGGTGTGGATCAGGGTGCCGAGGCTCGTGCCCAGAACCGTCACGATCCCGGCCCGCCGCCCCGACCCGATGGTGCGGGCGAGCGTCAGGCTCATGTCGGGCCCAGGCGTGACGAACAGCACCAGGCAGGCAGCGAGATAGGCGAGGAGCGTCGGGGTGTCGGGCAGGAAGCTCGTCGGGCGGCTCCGGGAGATTGCCCCCGGTCTGTACCGGTCCGCGGGTCCGGTGCAAGCCGGGACGGCGCGTCCGATATCCGGCGCAGGCGGGGGATGGCCTCGTCTCCGCGCCGTTCCGGAGACGACCGGTGCCCGTCCCGGCTCCGCTTCCTCAGGGCTCGACCTCCGCCGCCTCCCGCCGCAGCGCCGTCCGCTCCACCCGCGCTGCCGCGCCCTGCTCCCGGGCGATCGCCGCCGCGAACAGCCCGCGCAGGGTGGTGGCCAGGGTCGTGAGGTCGTGGTGGCGGGCGACGCGGCTGCGCCCGACCCGGCCCATCGCGGCGAGCGTCGCGTCGTCGGCCCGCAGGATGTCGCGTAACGCGCTGGTCAGCGCCGCCGCATCGCCCGGGGGCACGATGCGGCCGCATCGGTCGTCGACCAGTTCCGGGATGCCCGCCACGGTGGTGGTCACCACCGGCCGCTCCAGCGCCAGCGCCTCGAGGAGCACGATCGGCAGTCCCTCGGCGAAGCTCGGCAGCACCAGGGCGCGGGCTTCGGCGATGGCCGCGCGCACCTCGGCGCTGCTTTGCCAGCCGCGCAAGTCGATGAGGTCGCCGACACCGTGGCGGGCGATCTCGGCCTCGACCGCCGGGCGGCTCTCGCCGTCGCCGATCAGCACCAGGCGGAACGGCACCTCGGTCGTACGCAACGCCGCCACAGCCGCCGGCAGGTCAACCTGCCCCTTCTGCGGGCAGAGCCGGCCGACGCAGACCAGCGTCCGGCTCTCCCCGGCCGGTCGCTCGGAGGGCACGAAATTCGTCAGGTCGAGACCGCAGCGCGCCACCGCGATCCGGTCGCGGTACTGAGGCCCGCCGAAGCGCAGGAGCTGCCCGCGGCAGAAATCCGAGATCGCTACCGCGAAGGCGGCGCGGGAGAGCTTGAGCGCGAGGCCGTCCTCGGCGGCGGTCAGGAACTCGTCGGGACCGTGGGCGGTGAAGCTGTAGCTGGAGCCGCCCATGGTGCGGGCGATCAGCGCCACGGCGGCGGCGTTCGACGAGAAATGCACGTGGGTATGGGTGATCCCCTCCCGGCGCTGGCAGCGCAGGAAGTACACTGCTTCGAGGAAATAGGCCGCGTGCCGCACCACCCCGCCGGCCGAGCGGGCGAGCTGCGCGGCGAGCCAGGCGCCCCGCAGGAACGCGGCCGGTCCGGTGACGGCCTGGCGCAAGGCGGCGAGGGCGAGGCCGCCCAGGTTGCCGCTCAGGATGTAGTGGGTGCGCGCCTGATCGGCGACGTCGTCGGGATCCACGAGGGGCTGGTGCCAGCGCCGCAGCGCGAAGCGCCGCACCGTGACACCCTGGGCCTCCAGCGCCGCCATCTCGCGCCGGATGAAGGTCGAGCTCGTCACCGGGGCCGTGTTGACGAGGTAGGCGATGCTCATCGAGCCGGTTCTCGTGACGCTGGTTTTCTTGGGGCTGGTTTTCTTGGGGCCGGTTTGCATAGGCGGCGACGCTCCCGAAGTACCGTCGCGCACGAGGGTGGCGTTCCTGCATCGCGCGATCATTGAGGAGCAGCCTAGGGGCTGCATCCCCGCGCGGGAGCGGCGGAATTCGGCGGCAGCCCTGCCCAGAAATGCGAGCGGGTTTACACCTTTCGGAGGTCCCGGCGCCGACGATTGCGACGCTTACCCTGCGGACAGGGCCGGCTAGCCTCAAGGAAGCCGCGGCACGACCCGGCCCAGTTCGGCACAGCCATGCAGCGCCCCCTGATCATCCTCGGCACCGGCGGCAACGCCCTCGACATCCTGGATCTCGTCGAGAGCCTGTCCGGTCTCGGGCCGGCTCCCTGGCGGGTGGCCGGCTTCCTCGACGACGCTCGCCCGGAGGGCGACACCGTCGCCGGCTTGCCGGTGCTCGGCCGCCTCGGCGAGGCGCGGCATTTCGCAGAAGATTCCGGGACCGGCTTCGTCAACGCCATCGGCAGCGAGGCCAGCCACCGCGAGCGGCTGGCGATCATCGCCAGGACCGGGCTCGACCTAGGCCGCTTCGCCAAGCTGGTCCATGCCGGCGCGGCGGTCTCGTCGCGGGCGACCCTCGGGCCGGGCACCTGCATCCATGCCGGCGCCAGCGTCGGCGGCCGCGTCACGATCGGAGCCCATGTCGCCATCGGGCCCGGTGCGATCGTCGGCCACGACACGGTGATCGAGGACGGGGCGGTGCTGGCGCCGGGCTGCCTCGTCAGCGGCTTCGTGCGGCTCGGGCGGTCCTGCTACGTCGGGGCAGGCAGCGCGGTGCGCCAGCGCGTGGCGATCGGCGAACGGGCGCTGGTCGGCCTCGGGGCGGTGGTGCTGCGCGACGTACCGGCGGGCGCCACCGTGGTGGGCAATCCCGCCCGCACCCTGCGGATGGGAGCGTGAGCACCATGACCGGCCCCCGCGTCTCGGTCGTGCTCCTGCTCCGGGCGGGCGTCTCCGCCGAAGCCGCGCTGGCCTCCCTCCGCGCCCAGACCTTCGGCGATTACGAGGTCCTGGCGATCGGGGAGGGGGCGGGCGAGGTCGCAGGCGCCGATCCGCGGATGCGGGCGCTGCGCGACGGGGAATCCGGACGCGGTGCCGCCCGCAACCGCGGCGTGACCGCCGCGCGGGCCGAGTGGGTGGCGTTCCTCGATCCGGGCGATTCCTGGCGGGAGGACCACCTCGCCGAGCTCGTCGCCGCGACCCGCTTCGGCGACGCCGTCGCGGTGTTCGGCAATCCGGTTCTGGCGGAGAGCGGCCGGCCGCTCCTGCCGATGAGCGTGCCCTCGGGCCGCGTGTCCGACCCGTTCGACTTCGCGCTCCGGATCGGCGCCGCCCCGTTGCGGGCGAGCGCCGCCCTGATCGAGCGGGCGGCGGCGATCGATGCCGGGCTGTTCCCGACCCGCTGCGGCGGAGGGCCGGAGCTCGACCTGTGGGGC